>JAOAQY010000093.1 GCA_025210965.1 Tissierellales bacterium | reverse complement strand
TATAAATGCTAAGATAAAAATGACCTAAGTTGTCCGTATAAGAATGTACATAATCGTACATTAGTATTATACTTTTGCTGAGGTGAAAGATGTGCAGAATATAATAACTAAGTATGAAATAAAAAGATTAGAGGATATATCAAAAATTAGAATTTATGTGGAGGCAAATAAATTGGAGGCACCAAACTTTAGTGAATTAGGAAGACAACTAGGAGCTGATCGAAGAACTATCAAAAAATATTATGAAGGTTATGAAAAAACTACTCGGAGAAATAAGAAATCGAAAATTGATGATTACTATGACTTGATAGAAACTCTTTTAAGTGTAGAAAACAAACAAAAGTTTTATTATAAATCTCATTTGTATAGATACCTTGTAAGAGAGCATGGCTTAGAATGTAAACAAAATACATTTTCTAGGTACATCTTAAAACATGAAAAGTTCAAAGAATATTTCGAAGGTAAAGTAATAAATAAGTCAATAAAAAGCGAAAAACCATTTGGATATCAAGGACAGTTTGATTGGAAAGAGGATATTAAATTTACATTTAAGAATGGTGAAAAAATAAGTTTTGATGTCGCTTGCTTTGTATTATCAGCATCGAGATTTAAAGTATGGACTATTTATCCAAATAGAAGTAGATCCTGTGTAATGGATTTTTTAGCAAGAACATTTGAGTTAGTAGGAGGTGTTCCCAAAGAAATTTATGTAGATAATGCTAAATCAATTATGGATAATGCAAGAACTAAGAATGATTTAGGAAAAATAAATATTGAGTTACAAGCTATGTCCAATGATTATGGATTTAATATTAAACCATGCATGTCATATAGGCCACAAACTAAAGCAAAAGTAGAAAGTCCTATGAGGTTAGTAGATGAAATCATGAACTATAATGGTTTATTGAAAGATTATATGGATCTACACGAAAAAATTTCTATGCTAGTAAATGAAGCAAATCTTAGAGTTTGCCAGGCAACAAATCTTCCACCTATCTTTGTTTTAGAAAAAGAAAAAGAGCATCTATTATCCCTACCACCGGATAAAATATGCTCTAGATACAAGATAAAGACGAAGATGTTAAAAGTAAATAAAAATAGCTTAATCTCTCACCACCAAGCTAAATACTCAGTACCATCTTGCTTTATCAACAAATATTTATCTATTAAAGAAATAGATAATAGGTTGTATATATATGATAACAGAAATATCGTTTCAATTCATCCGATATCTAAATTTAATACAACAAATTACTTAGAATCTCATAGTATACAACTTCATTCTGAAACATTTAATAATAAGAAAAACATTCAATTACAAGCACTGGAGAATCTAAAGGAGTTGGAGAAATTTAATGAGCAGATATCTAAAGCTACAAGAGAATTTAGACAAATTGAAACTTAGTCAAATAAAAATCCATTTAGGTGACTATGTGGACAAAATTAATGACGGTAGTATAAGTGTAACTGACGCACTCTATGAACTTACTGAGAAAGAGATTGAAGTTAAAAATTTTAATGCAACAAATGCCATGATTAAAGTAGCTGGTTTTCCATACTTGAAGGAATTATCAGATTATGATTTTAACTTTCAGCCTAAGATTAATAAAAGTCAATTTTTAGACTTCACATCTCTGAGATTTTTAGAAAATAATAATAATATTTTACTCATTGGGAATAGTGGTGTTGGTAAGACACATTTGGCTACATCAATAGGTATAGCTGCAGCGAAAAAAAGAGTAAGCACATATTTTATAAAGTGTCATGATCTTATCAGTCAATTAAAAAAAGCTCACCTAGAAAATAAACTTGATCAAAGAATTAAACATTTTGCAAAATATAGATTGTTAATTATAGATGAAATAGGTTATTTACCCATTGGTGAGCAAGAAGCAAAAATGTTTTTCCAACTTATTGATAAACGATATGAAAAGAAAAGTACTATTATCACCAGTAACATCAACTTATCTGATTGGTCAGAAATTTTCGTTGATAACATGATTGCTAGTGCTATTCTTGATAGATTAGTTCATCATTCTAGTATTGTAAATATCATTGGAAATTCTTATCGAACATCACAGGCATTATCCAGGATTGATGAAAGTCAAAATTAGCAAACTTGTACATTCTTATACGGACATTATCGTGCATTTCTATATTGACATTAATAACCCCTACCAACTGCTTTTCTCAAAAAGGAGATGACCCACCTACAAAGTAGTTTAACCCAGAAGAAGTCACTTACCCCTCATGTCACAAATCCCTTCCCTTTCCCCCAAGTTTGCAAAAGCAAACTGCTTCCCCTAGCACATAACTTGTGCGATTCCCCTCTTCCCCAAATTCCCAGCCACCCAACAACCAACCACCTTTTGCGCCAAAATGCGCAAAAAAAACCACCCAGCTAAAAATCCAGGCGGCTTACTTCAATATAATATTTATTTACTCTCCAGAGTCAACACATCACCATTCTCCATATCCTTAAGAATATCATTGGCAATTATAGCTCTTCCCTTTACATTGCTAATATCATCAATCACAATACCGTCATTAACTGAATCATACTCTCCGTCTTGGCAAGTAAGGGCAACAAATTCTCCTTCTGCTCCTCCACCTGCTCTGTATACTATGATTTCTTTTGCTCCGTTTGTCATTGTGTCACTGATGATTATTGGTTCTTGTATAAGTGTGAATCTTTGGTTTACATGTAACTTATCTTCTACTGGATAAACTATAAGAGCTGAGTCTCCACCTGTACCGCTTGTGTACATGCCCATTACAACAACAAAGATTTCTTCTTTTCCGTCATTATTAAGGTCTACATAGTTGTAGTAGTATCTAGTATTTTCTAGCATATCTTCAGGAATTTCAAACTCTTCTATAATTAATTTCTCAAGAGCCTCGTTTTTTTCCTTTTCTGATGATACTATTTCTATCCCTTCAGGAAATTCAGTGTTCCAGAATACCCTATTATTCTTTTCATCCACTGTTTTTTCTTCCTCTGTTTTCTCTAGGTCATCTGCATTTTCAACGACTACTATTTGTTTCTCCTCATTTACTGGATTTTCTTTTTCTTTAGCATCCGCTCCGCATCCTGTAAATAATAATGCTGTACATATCCCTGCTACAATTATTGATTTTTTCATTACTTTATTCCTCCCAAGCTTTATTACAACATGGATAATTATACTCCTTTTGTCACAGAAAAGGTTTAAATAAATATCATCTTTAGTTAAAATTTTGAAACCTTTTTATTTTATAGATTAAATAGCATATTTAAATACATATAATGATTGAAATAAATAGCCCCCGGGGTATATATAGTCTATTAGGAGGTGCCTATGAACAGAATATTTAAGAAATCAATAGAACTAAATATGAAAATAGAAAAATTCCTTGATACTATTTCTGAAGGAATGATTTTATTTGAAAAGGAAATCAATGCCTACTTAAGTGGGGATATGGATACTTTTAAAGATACCATGAAAAGAGTTTGTGATTTAGAAAGTGAAGCTGACAATCTGGAAACAGAGATAAAAATAAATCTATATAAATTTATGCTTCTTCCAGACACTAGAGCCGATGTACTTTCTCTAATCAAGAGTCTTGATGATGTCATCGATGCCCTTGAAGAAATATCAAAGGACTTTGGAATCCAAAAACCAAGATTCCCAGAGGAACTACATAAAGATCTAAACGCACTTGTAAGCAGCTCACTTGAAGCTGCAGATTCACTCCTTCTTGCGGCCAGGGCATTTTTCAACGAGGTCCATCTTGTTTCTGCCCACACAAGCAAGGTCAAATTCTACGAGCATGAAACAGACATCATAGAAGACAAAATCGAAGACAAGATTTTCAATGGTGACAACTGCAAAGACTTGGCTGAAAAAATGCAGCTAAAAGAGTTTGTAAACAAAATTGCAGGGATAGCGGACGAAGCTGAAATAATCGGTGACAAACTGACTATTTTCACTATTAAGAGAGAGATTTAGGTGATTTTATGGATACCAGTATTATTTATATAGCCAGTGGTCTTTTCTTAGGATGGTCCCTTGGTGCCAATGATGCTGCAAATGTATTCGGAACCGCAGTAGGAGCCAAGGTAATAAAATTCAAAACAGCTGCAGTTATTATGTCTATCTTTGTAGTAATAGGAGCCGTAGCCAGTGGGTCTGGAGCAAGTCACACCCTTGGAAAACTAGGTGCAATCACCAGTCTTTCAGGAGCATTTATAGTGGCCCTAGCATCTGCACTAACAGTTTTCTGGATGACAAGATACGGACTACCAGTATCAACATCCCAGGCCATAGTTGGTTCCATTATAGGTTGGAACATATACTCATCAAACCCAACAAGTATGTCTACATTATCAAAGATTGTACTTACATGGGTTTTATGTCCCGTACTATCAGCACTTTTTTCTATTATATTTTATAAGATATTTAAAAACAGAACTGAACAACTAAAAACAAATATATTCATGAGACACTACTATATTAGAACAGGTCTACTAGTAGTAGGAGCCTTCGGTGCCTATTCACTAGGAGCAAACAATATAGCCAATGTTATGGGGGTATTCACAAACTCTATACAATTGCCATCAATAGACCTTGGACTATTTACAGTAAACAACATCCAGATACTCTTCTTCCTAGGTTCAGTAGCAATAGCAGTAGGAGTATTCACCTACTCTAAAAAAGTAATGATGACCGTAGGAAACAGTATCTACAAACTATCACCAGCAACAGCACTAATAGTAGTATTTTCAAGTTCCTTCGTACTATTTATATTCGCATCAGTATCACTTCAAAACCTATTCATAAGCCTTGGAATACCACCAATACCACTAGTTCCAGTATCATCATCCCAAGCAGTAGTAGGAGCAGTAATAGGAATAGGTCTAGGAAAAGGAGACAAAAACATCAACTTCAGCAAACTAAAAAAAATATCAGCCGGCTGGATATTCACCCCAACCATTTCACTGATACTTACTTATATTAGTTTGTTCTTTATGGAGAATGTGTTTATGAATAGTGTATATTAAGGGAAAGGCATTCGCCTTATTCCCTGAGTATAGAAAATCACTACACTCGCCTAAAATAGCCTAACATAGCCTAAGGTGGCCTAATATTCTTAAATAACAAAAGCTTTAGAAAGATATTCTTCTAAAGCTTTTGATTTTTTTCACAACCTTAGGCTATTGCAAAGCAAAAATTAGGCGTGATCAAAGTAGCTTTAGGCAACCTTAGGCAAAAAAACTTGGCAAAACCAAGCTTTTTTTATACCTCCATAGTAGAAATTCTACCATTAATATTATTTAATAAACTCTCGGGATACTTTACATATTTAAGTATCTTAATAGCATTTCTTGTATTTGATATTCCCTTATGAATTTTATAATCAAAACTCAAAGATTCATCAGTGACATTTTCTTTAAAGTAATAAAACTCATACATATCTAGATCCTTCAGAATAGGCAGATCATGGGTCGCAACAAACACCTTAACATTACTCATTGCAAGAAGGTTAAGTATTTCTACAGATGCTGCCAGTCTCTCTGTCGGATTCGTACCCTTAAATATCTCATCGATAAGTACAAGGGATGGGTAATCATCATCCTTATAAGAAATCATTCTCTTAATGGCCTCAGCCTCCATCAAGAAGAAACTTTTATTATTCATGATATTATCACTTAAGCTTATTGAAGTAATCAGCCTGCAAAATTCTCCTGAATAACTCTTTGAAAGTGAAGTGATAATACTCTGGGAAAACAATGCATTTATACCTAATGTCCTAAGAAAAGTTGACTTCCCACTCATATTAGAACCTGTTATTGCTACAGATTCTTTTGCCCCTATGGAATTAGATACAAAATCTTCAATCAGTGGATGATAAACCTCTTCAAGACTCATCTCATTTCTGCCAGATATAAATTCAGGCTCACTATAATACTTCAAATCTTTTCTATATCTTAAAATGCTTCTACATGCATCTATTTTTCCTATACCATCATAGACATTAAACAGCTCTTGTCTCCTTCTATCAATTTTCATGGAAACAATAAGAAAGTTGATTTCCTTAATGAGAAAAGTAATATTGATATAATCCGCAATCAAATCCATTCCTTCTTTTTTGAAAAGTGACACAACTTTATTCATAACACTTACAAAAGACTCATCAAAGGCCTCTACCGATAAAACAAGCTTGGGCATTATTTTCTTTAGAGTCTTTTTATTCTTACTACTGTAAGAAAGTATTTTCAAAGTATATATCAATATATCCATTTGAGCCCCATACTTAAGAGAAAACTTATAATGAATCAGAAGATTGACTAAAAACAAGGCGCCTAAAACAGGTAGCAAAGTCAATTCCTTTATTATAGCTGAATATACAATCAAAGCCACACTGGAAAGTGCCAAAAGAGCAAATACGCTTAACATAGCAAAACTTGATTTAAAGCCGTTTTTTACAACATCTTTAAAATCATAATCACAATATCCGATTCCTTCTAAACCCTGGCCTTCATACTCTTTAACATCATCCAGAAGTTTTTTTCTTTGCTCAATAGAAGCATCATTATCCAGAGGATTCCTCAACCAGTTATAAAGATACTCCTCACCCGGAGTAGTCAGGGTATAATTCATTTTTGTATATACTTTGTCCATATTTAAATCATCCCAGGTAATATCATCTACAGATGACTCAGTTGATTCAAAATACTTCATCGATTCCTTCAAAGCATCAAACTTAATTTCTTCATACTTTTTCTTTTCTCCTGGTTTATCTTTATATCTTATAAAATACTTCCTAAACATTTCATCATCCTAACTATTTTTATTACACCTGAAAACTCCAAAAACTAGAGCTCCTAACCTACTTTTACCTATATATTCTTCTAGATCAAGTCTAACAAAATCTTCACTTCCATACCTAAGCTTGACCACTACCCTTTTTCTAGCCACCCTCTTAGCCTCATCAAGACTTTCCATAGTAAGTGGACTATGGTCTGCAAAAGTGCTTAGGCTACTTATTGCGCTGGATTTTTCATTGGGATTTACAAACATGGGATCCATGTATACTACATCAAAACTATTGTCATCTAGATCTTTTAAATAGTTTTCATAGCGCTCATTTACTACCTCTATTCTTTCCATATATCCCTTAGTTTCTGCATCGACTTCACTATAGTTCTTTAAACCTTCCCTTGTCAGAAAAGATAAATATTTGTCTGCTTCAAGACCTACTATTTTTCCCTTATCTCCAAGGACCGATGATGCAACGATAGAGTCTCCCGCAATTCCCAAGGTACAGTCCAATAAACTGTCGCCTTCAGAAATACCCATAGCCCTTATCATAGGAATTATTTCGCCCCTTTTTAGAGCCCTTAGCTTTAGTTTTGCAGTGTTGGGATGCCAGTAGAAACCATCCTCTGACCCCCTTAGGGTCAATCTATCACTTTCAACAATCAGGACATAGTCCAAATCATATCTCCTTAGGAGCTTAGCTATACCCATCTTATTTCTGGGATAGTAGTCAGTATCAAGACTTCTAGATATATTCATGGCCTTTTCCATTATCTCATCAGTAACTCTAATAGTAGTAGTAATCCCAACTTTACTCACAATATCTATTCTCCTTAATAATTAGATTAATTCCTTATAAAAATATCTCAGCTGAGAGTCGTCAAACTCCGCACCATAAGTCCTACAATAACTTTCAAAACATTCCTTCAAAATCTGATTATTATAGTGGCTAGTATTATACTTCACTTCCCCATCTAAGCCCGTCACATAAAGATAAGTACGCTTATATTTTCCGTATCCACTAGTAACCATCTTCATACTTTTTACCGTTCCTGTCTGAAAATATTTTGTGCCCGTGACACCCATAAGCTTGATACCACTATCATCAACACTTATACAATAATTCCTCAGTGAAATCACTATGGATATTGCAATTACTATAAGCATACTATTATCAATCAAATGCCTGATACCCCTAGGATTACCCCCAGTAAAAACTATAGCAATTAAAAATATCAAAAGAATCCTATTAATCATCTTCCTTATCGGATAAAACTTCATATAACAAACTCTCCCTACTCTATTTGATTTTCTATCAAAACTATATCTTCTATCGCTTTTTCTCCTATTATTGTACACAAAATAGGAGGAAAGATAAATAAATAGGAGAAAACATTATTTCTTACTAGAAAAACCTTGCCTAGACAAACTTAAATTAAGCTTGCTAAGCAAGGTTTCCTATTAGTATATATTTTATTAACCCTAAAGCTCTATAGTCTCAATAACCTGACCCTGGAACTCATGGAAAGTCATCGATCCATTAGTAATGTAGAATACTTCAAAAATAGGATTGTCAGCAGACTTGTACATATCCTTTAAGAATGCCTCTCTATTTAAAGCATCTTCCTTAACAGCAAGATCGCTAACAAACTCAACATCACCAGAAATCCTTACCCATCTATTGTCTGAACCCCAAACAATAAAACTAGCAACAGGTGATTTCTCTAACTCTTTATAAACAGATTTCGTATTTGCAGTCGTAAAAAATACTTTCCCACCCTTATAAAACTGAAACATAAAAGGTCTCTGATTAGGCTTACCATCATTGATAGTAGCCAGTTGACCCATTCTATTTTCTCCAAGATATTCTAATAATTTACTCATAATTCTACCTCCTTGCACTAGTGCAAACTTTATTATGTTAACCTAATAAAGAAGATTATACTCCTCTTTACAAAAAAAGCAAGGCATAATTTAACATTTGTCTTCACCCTCGTAAAAGGCAATTTTCTTATCAATCTTTTTAATACTGTTCTTAAGTTCATCAAGTTGCCTAACCATCTCAAGTCTATGATTCTTAAGAATCACCTTTCTTTCCTCAATAGTCTCATCACCAATAATACTAAGACGTACAATCTCCTTTATCTGAGCAACAGGCATCTTAGTAGCCTTCAGACAAGTAACAATATCAAGCCAAGTAAGATTTTCATCAGAATAAACACGCCTACCACCACTATCCCTATCAATCGGAGGCAAAATCCCCTCCTTCTCATAATATCTAAGAGTATGGGAAGTAATCCCCGTAATTTTCACAACATCCTTAATCAAGTATGACATTAATACACCTCCATAATAAAATAGACTGTAATTTTAATTACAGTCTATAATATAAATTTTACTTAAACAACCTTAGGCTAAATTGCCAAGCAATGCCTTAGGCGCGATTAACATAGCATTAGGCCACCTTAGGCAGACTGAAAAACAGTCCCAATCTTAAGCATCCTGCATAGTATCAGTAATAACAATCTCCCTCAAAGAAACAGACTGTGGAAGCTCATAAGCAAACTTGATAGTAGTAGCAACATCCTTAGCAGTGATATTTACAGCACCAACATCCTCTTTCCACTGATTGTATCCATCAATGATACCCTGATCAGTAGTGTGACCAAGAAGCTCAGTAGTAACAGCACCAGGATTAATAGAAAGAACCCTTACATTGTGAGGAGACATTTCCATACGAGCAACCCTAGTAAGACCAGTCACACCAAACTTACTGGCACAGTATGCACCATGGTTAGCAAAAGGCTGAATACCAGCAATAGAAGAAAGATTGATAATAGTACCATGCTTTCTCTCCTTCATATCATTCATAACAATCTGCATACCATTCATAACACCCATAACATTAACATCAAGCATCTTCTTCCACTCAACAGGATCCTGAGACTCAATATTACCAAGAAGCATCACACCAGCATTATTAACAATAAGATCAGCCTTACCATAAACAGCCTCAGCTTCCCTAACAGCAGCCTCAAAAGCATCCTTATCAGTAACATCAACCCTACGACACATAGTATCATCAAGACCAAGAGCCTCCATCTTCTCAACCCTTCTAGCTAAAAGAAGAAGGGGATAACCATCCTTAGAAAACTCCTTAGCCAACTCCATACCAAATCCCGAACTAGCACCAGTAATAACAACTAACTTTTTCATATTCATAACCTCCGATTTAAATTTAATATATCTTATGTACCCATAGTAACAGTTAGAGTTAACTCTAAGTCAAAGGTTTTTTTGAAAAAAGTTTCCTAGAAAACTTATTTGACCCTTGAAAAAGAGCTTCAAGGGTCGTCTAGTATTTGCCTCAAAGAGGCTGAATGTCTAGTTTTCTGTTTCAGAAAGTCTAAAGATAAAAAGTCGATTTTCTTTTTTATCGTCTAAAGTTATTCCCTAGGAATATCGTCCAAGGGTATAATTCTTGGGGAATTATTTTGGTTTAAATTAATATAAATACCGTCTCCACATGTGTGGAGTGTAGGTTGTAGTTACTTGCGGCGATATCCTATTTAAAACGCCTTATTAGCATCACAATTATATCCTACAGCTTTTAACTCCTTTAGCAAGTCAAGCTTCCAACCCCCACCATCATACTTGGTATATACAACACCACTATAATCCGATGGTATCTCAATCTTATCTCCTTTTACGAGAGGAAATACTCTTTCTCTTCCTAGTGCACCAATAAAGAATCCCATTTCAAAAATTACATTTTGTCTAGCTCTAAAATATGAAATTTCCTCCCCTTCATCATTAACCTTTACTATCTTATCATCAGATGTCAATAATGCAACTGCAAATCCCACATCGGAATAGCTTTCAAATTTTTCAATTATTGTACGCCCTTTATTTGCCTGCTCATGTAAAATAACCGCTTCTAAGCCGATTTTCTCAATAAATCTTGCAATTTCTTGCTTTAAAGCATCGTCATGTCCATGTATTATAAATACTTTGTTATACATAATTTCACCTTCTTTTACATCAGAGCTGTTAGTTTGCTCAGACAAATTGGATAGCTCTATATCTTCTATCATTATATTGATAAGGTTAATAAGCTTTCCCTTCCCCTCTTTCCATGCTTCTCTTTGACTTTGCTCATTGTCAAAGTCCCAACTATAAAATTCAATCATCTCTACATCTTTTATATAACCACTATCGCTTCCAAAACACTTTTGAATATATAAAGTTGTTTTTCTTTCAACTCTATCCTTCTCAGTATCATTACGATACGCCAAATTAGAAATTTCTTCAATTAAGTCCTTAAATAGCTTAATATATTCCATAGTTTTCTCCTTATGTTTATTTATATACTGCAAGTATCACTAGCTTAATACCCTTTCCATTAATCGTGATTTTCTCTGGAATTCCACCACTTTTACCATCAGCCATTCCTCTTCTCATTGCTCTATTCATATTCAATAAATCTTTGTAAATATCATAAAGCAAAATCTCTTTATCTATATTGTCCACCTTTTCGACTTTTGCAAGTACTGTCACTTCTTCACCAACATTTTCCTCAAATTCAGAGTAACTAACATTGCACAGCTTATTCCCCTTTATAGATGAATAGAATTTATAATCCTCAACTTCAAAAAATAAAGGTACATTTCGGTCTTCACTAATAAGTCCATTCAAAAATTCTTTTGGAACATCATCAGCATCATCTATACTATCCCAGATTACATTATTGCCATATGGATTTTGGAGAACAGTTTTAATAAAGTCAGCTTGTCCAAATTCTTCTGGTATTAACAGTTCTGATTCAAACTTCACTATTGATTGCTTCTTAATACTCTTAATTTCAACTTCTTCGTCCACATTATCTGTCAAATCAACAAAATATCCTTGAGACTTTAAATTTTCTAGTTTCTTTTCAAAATCCTCAAAGTATGTTTCATTTGTTTCAACATCTCTGTATTCCTTTAAAACCTCTTGTGTACCAGAGGTTGTTCCTTCTGTATAAGAATTCTCAGTACTATTCGTAGTTCGTTCCATCATTTTACTTGAATTAGGCTTTCTCATACCTAGTTTTGTAGCATATGTAGAAATTCTATCCATATCAAGGTATATGTAATCGTAAAACATTTTCTTAACCCCCTTACAAATTGTTATAACATTCTACATACATTATACAACATATCCATCAAATGTATAATATCACCTTAAAAATAAAATCCATCCCTATTATAAAATCTGACTTATCATTTAAACTGATTCAACCATTCTACTATCCCTATAGTTAAACCTAGCTGATAGTATACTAATGCCTACTAGTACATCCACACCTTTTGGAGACTTTCCCGCCGCAAGCAGCAGTATATGGATTTAGGAAACACAGCGTTTATCTTGATATATAACCTACAGCTTCAGATACAGTACTTCCAAGGTTAAGTTGTTCCGCCTGTTGGGAAACGACCGTTTCAATATATATGACTAAGCCAATGTACTGGACTTTCTCATCTAGTTTAGAGTTATCCGTCATACATACCAATTTCGGTTCACTTTCGTTCCGTTCCTTCAACCGTCATCAGCTTCCTTCAGACCTATCTGTCACCAGATACGCCCTTACTTTCAACTTTTCTTCCCTATTGGTGGGTATAATTCTTGGGGAATTATTTTGGTTTGAATATATAGATAATTTTCAAAAACAAAAAAGAGATAGTCAAAATATTGATATTCATTCAAACTATCTCGGTTATTTTAAGTATTAAATTATAAATATCTGAAATTTATAGAGACTCACAACGAGCAAGTTTATCTAAAATCACAAATACTTAATAGCTCACCATATGTTTTCTATTAGCTTATTTAATTAAGTATTCATCAGAATGAATATGTTTATATGAGTTTTTCTCTAACTCATCTAACAAACTATCGTTGTGTTCTCTTTTATAAAATACAAATATTTGCTCATCACAGCTCAAATCTTTCAACTCATTTAAAAGTACTTTCGCACTACTGATATCAGCATTTTGTTGTGCTGGTTCATCAAGAACAAAGAATCCCAAATTATTACCCGAAATATTAGCAACCCTGTGTAACGCTACCAAATATGCCCACATAATTCTTATTGTATCACTTGCCGATGAATCAGAATGTAAATCAAACGACTTCCCACCAGTATATTCAAATCCATTAACAATTGGCATATAACTGTTGAAATCTATATCTATATTATCTACTGAAATTGATTCAAACTTAAACATAGTCAATAGTTTTATAAATTCTTTACGCAATTTACCTAAGGTTTCTCTATCTTTATTGCAGATAAAGTCTTTTGGTAACTTATCTAAATTTAATTTATTCTTTGACCAATTCTTACCAATACAAATCAATTGGTTCCACATTTCATCTACATCTTTCAACAGATCTTTTATTTGCTCTTTTTCTATTTCTAATCTCACAATTTTATTAATATGACTTTTAGAAATAGCCTTGTTATTTGAAATTAGATCTGATTTCACTAAGCGTATTCTCGAAGATATAACTTCCGTTCGTTCTTGTAATTGGCTTTCCAGTGCTAAATAAGATTTCACTTTTTCATTTTGGGCCTTATAAGAAAATTCTAACATCTTCTTTTCATTCTCTAAGTGTTTAATGGATTCATCAATAGTCATGACTTTAATATTGCTGTCTTGTTCAAATAGTGTATCATCTATATTTTGACCACAAGTTGGGCAACTCGATTTAACTAAGCCACTCTTTTCAAGAGACCCCATTTTTAATATCTTTCTTAAATCACGATTTTCGGATAAATCAATTTTTATTATATCCAATCTATTAATTATCGCTGTAAGTTGATCCTCTTCAAAAGCTAGATTTATTCTTGAGTTATCAAGTTCATCAGAAAATTTATTTAAAAGATTTCCTAACTCATTTAATTCTCTGTTCATTGCATTACTTTGATTTTCAATTATTGGCTCGGATAAATTATTTAGTCCAGAAATATCTACATCTATTTTTCTTAATAACTCTTCTACACCAATATTTTCATCATCGCCGCTATAGCTTATAATAGGTTTCTCATTATCCTGTATTAAATAAGGTTTTTCTTTTAATCCACTAATTATGAAACCTTTAATCCTCTTAACTCTTGATATAATAGATCTAATGGTTTGTTCCCACTCTCTTTCATTTTCTTTAACTTTTTCTTCTGCAAAGTAGTATTGTTTTTCAGTTTCCAATACTGATAGATTTAATACATATTCCAATACTCTTTTTTTTGAATCTTTAATTCTATAAATAGTTGGCATCGTAGCAAGAATATTCATCCAACCTTTTTTCTGTTCAACGTAAAAACACGATGCTATTGTCTGTATGTATAGTGGTACTTCTCTACCATCATATGTTGCTACATTTGGAATGTTATACTCAGCAAAATCATTTAAATAGTGGTGAAACCCTCGAACATTTTTAGCTGCACCTCCATCATGTACAAAATAATCATTAAACTTGCAATTTCCTTTAAGTACTTCATCTAATGTATTTTCGTATACAGAAACTAATTTCACATTTCGACTATTATTATTGGGACTTCTTAATATAGTTATCACTTTATTGTTGCCATTTTCAATTTCTAAATATATGTCTGATTGTAATACCACTTTATCAACATCATTTACTTTAATAATTGACCTTAGAACAGGCTTGATAGCTCTTTCATTTTTATTACCAAGAATTTCTTCTAAACCCAAGTTAAACAAAATTGCTTCACCTATTGTACTTTTACCCTTCGTATTTATATATGAAGTTACAATATTTAGACCTTTGTTAAACTGATCTCTAAACTCTAATTTTTCATCTTCAGTATTTATCCTTATATAAATCTCATTAATCTTAATCATTAAATACTCCTATTATCTATTATTTGCAGAAGTTTATTATCGGAAAGTTTCTTTTGTATTTTTCCTATTTGTGATTTTTCATAAATTAATAAATTTTCATCATTCATGATTTCTTTAAAAAAATCATTCCCTAAACTAGTTAAAACTATTTTCCCAGTAGAACTATATCCCGTTAACCCTTCCGCATTACTATAGCTAACAGCCCTACTTAATAGAGGATTATACGACCAATTTCTAATAAAACCAGAACCATTATTTTCTAATAACCATATAATTCTTTCAAAATGCTCTTCGTTATCTAGTGCATCAGAGAGTATTTGAAGTTTCAAAATTGAACTTCCCGTTTTCTGAGAAGCACCACCAAGTATTAGAATCAATCTTGAAATATTATATATAATTCGATATTTATGACTTATATGAATAGGTCTTGAAGTAAAGTTCAATTTCTTTATATATTGTGTAATATCATATTTATTTTCAACCATTTTAATCTCCAAAATCTAACGGACAATACATTAACCATTCAGCAATAATTCTTTTACTTAATTGCTCTAAACTTGTTATTTCAAAATAATCTCCAAGACCTTCATTTAAAGCTTTTTCAAGATCTTCATTAGCTTTTTTGAACAGTTTATCTTTAGACAAAGTAGTCATCAAACTTTCCATAGCAATATTTTCACCTTGGCTATTCTTAATCCTATTCAGTTTATCAAACTGTGAGGAATAGCTAAATTCCAAAATATTCATCACTTTAATACCTCGTTGATAAAACATTATATAATTATCCATTATTTTTTTTACCCTTTTTTGTTGTTCTTCTTCTGACAAATCTTTAGTATCTAAAAGTGAGTTCAGTTTTCTTTTTAAGTTCTTTATATGTTCAGATTCACATTTATCCCAATCAGCTCGATCGGGATTTGAAATCGAAATATCAATTTTGTTTTTCATTAGGAATATTTGTCTCTCTAACTCTACTGCAAAATCTCGATAATCTTTTATCAACACTGTGAAATTTTTATCTAAATGCGACAAATTTTTAGCCCTAAATTCTTCTTCTTTCTTCCTACAATATTTAATCAAACTCTTATCTTTATACTCTGGTGTTATAAAATGCCATTCAGAAATTTTCTGTTTACCTAAAACTTCTTCAAGTCCCACTTTATATTTTTCTAACTTCTTTAAGTCCTTATTAATCTTAGTTTGTTGATTTTGAGTTAATTCTTTAGTTTCACACTGGCTATCTGGACAGTAACATTGAAAAACTTTACCTGTTTTAACAGTTAAGCCTTCAATTCCATGATCACCATGAACAACATTAGGCATCATTTGATAGTATTCTTCTTCATACTTATCTTTTAAGCATCTTTGTATTAATTCTTCCCATGAACGACCATCGAATTCCCCTATATCAATTTTATACATTTACTTATCTCCCTAAATTCATTATTAAATACTCATTTAATCTAAATGAAATCTTATTTATTGGATAATTATTTATAGATGATTTAGTAACATATTCAGTCTTATCAAAGTATAAATACTTAACTTCGATAGTTTCCGTTAGTTCATCCAAAAACAATATATTAATCTCATACTCATTAATGAATAATCTTTCTGAAGTGTTCATTGCAATTATTATATCTTTTATTGTCATTTAAACACTCACCTCTAATCCTCAAGACGCAATATACATTATTTACACCTTATCTAATTAATCACAACACATTCCTTAAATGCATTCACAGATAAATTAAAAATAGCCTACATTCCCCAATGTTAGATTTTCATCAAAACTTAAATCTTCAACTAACTCTTTAATAGTCTCAATTTTTTCAGAATTTACACCTTTCTCTTGAATTACTTTAAGTTTAGCTTTTATCTCGTTAATCGCTTTAGCTACTTTTATATTGAATTCATCTTCTAAGCTTTCAAAAGGTTCAATTTCTATCTGTAAAGAAGAATCATAAAATCTAACGCTATATGTTTCTAACGCTTTAAAAAAATTGGACTTATTGATATATTTTTCAGATGTAGATACTTCACCATTGACATATGCCTCATATGAGTACATCCAATGCTCACTAAAAAGACTTTCAAAATTTTCATGTTTATCCCACAAAGACATATCAATGTTACTACTTATCAAACTACTTTTCTTTAAATCTATTAAAACCAATGCTACTAAAGGATCATCTAACTCCACTAACTGTTTAATATACTCCTTATTAATTTTTATCTTCAAACTTTTTGCTAACCATTAAGACCATAATAATTCATATGTATTATTATGAATAATATTATTATCAAATATCGTATACAGAGTATTCTTAATAATATTTTTACGTATATCGTATCCTTCATTTTGGTATTTTAAGAATATCTCTAATACAACTTCTATTACACTTGGTTCCGACAAAACTGACTGTAACAAAAGACTCTCATATATTTTCCAATTCTCTTTTTGGAATTTTTTATTTTTTATCCTCGTAATCGCATATTTTATTACAAAATCATTTTCATATTCTTTTGAATATGAAAAAACTTTACTAAAATAATTAACTATATCTACCCTTTGTTTATACTGATTACTACTAAATTTATATAACCTTAAATCAGATACCCAATCAGGTTCAAACTCAATCGGTAGTTCGACTACTTTAGTTTTATCAGGATTTAACTCTAATTCGTATTCTGATAACGCCTTTGTCAACTGTGAAATGATTGCTTCTGTTTCACTCAAAGTCTTACAAAAAAAGTAATAATCATCAACATATCTGAAACTTTTAATACTCTTGCTCAATCTGCTTTTAATGTCATCATCAATTCTTGATGCGATTAACTCTGATATTAAGAATGATGTATCTGGACCATTAGGTATTCCTAAAGTTTGACCATCTTGTGATTTTCTTATAAATTTATCTAGAGTATTTCCAAATAGATTATCAGAATTATCTTTTTTCGAATCACTTTTACCATGTATCGCCCAAGGTATACTATGCGTGTATATGGTACCATGAAATCTTGATACATCCGCATAAACCATATACTTATAAGAAACCGAATTCAATATCTTTCTTATCGCTATTTCTGAATATGCACTTTTTTTATCTAGAAATCTTTTTCTTAAACCTCTATTGATTATAGGTTTACTTAATGAGTCTTTTGAACTTTCTAATATACTATGTATTTCACTCCATTTTTTTTCAATTACATTGCATAATTCATATTGAAAATATGGATTCGGAATAGCTAACCTTCTTCTTGAAGTTCTTAATCTTGGTACTGTTAAATTAATACTTTTAGCGTTTCCCTTATACTTATATGAGTTGCATTTTGATAATATATCATCGTAATGTACTTCTAATCCTTTTGTCGTAAAAGGAGGAATCAACTCCTTAGGTAAAAAACCTCTCCCCAACAAATACTTTGATTTCATATTCTATCACCTCCATATTTATTATTATATAAGCACCATTCTCAATGTTCTTATAAGCAAACTTTCTCTATACTGTTCCGCCAAAGCAAGTTCATTAAATGCTATAGCCTTATCATGATTTTCTTTTATAATATACTTATCTTCAAATAGTTCATGTAATTTACTTACCAGTATTGGTGCTTCATCTAAAAAAATCATTTCGTGTACATCAGAGTTAAAGCACACCGATGCAACTCCTAGTTTTTTTCCTGTCATTTGCTTAGTTCTTATTATCACTACTAATAAAATAATTTATCTTCATTCTAACTTTTAATTCTCTTTAAACCGAACAAATCTTTAAACATAATTCACACTCAACTCAGATAATTCATACCCTAACAAAACTTGCACATTCCAATTAAACCTATTTTTCCCTTATACATATAATTATATATATCTTTAATCCCAATATCAATTTGAAAATCCGGAAATTTCTTCTAATTGATATACAAATCATCACATATGAATACAAAAACTAGGAATACATTTTATTTTCATGATTTCTTTACACAACGCTTACGAACAGTTCACAATCTGTTCATGGTTATCCCTTAATATATATTTATAGCAAATAGCAAATAACAAACAAATTAAAACGATAAAAAAAAGCCAACAATAACTAAATTGAGATTCCCAAAATCTCACTCAGAACCAAAAACTAAAAATCATTTGTCCCCCTTTAATAAATGATTGTAAATAAAAAACTGCCTACCCCGGCAGTTTTTTTCGTTTCGTTAGTTAGTAAACTTATAATTGAAAAAGAATCTATTCAATTTAAATTTACGGTTTAGCTTCAGCTAAAAACTTCCTTTGCTTTCAGATCTCAAAGGCGAAATCACTCCATATGAAGGTCATATCTATTATGACGTGGGCGACTTTAGCTAGGGTCATTTTTTATGTACTTTTGGGGTCAGGTCCCTCATTCTTGCATTTAAGCTAATAAATTTTTAATTGTGTAAATGTACTTATTCAATTTGAATTTATGGTTTAGCTTCAGCTAAAAGCATATATATTTATCAAATCTATAATTGAAAATGAATCAAATACATTTTTTCTACACAAAATCGACTTTTTTCATAGGAATAATGTGTTGAAAATATACTTTTTTTCATAGGAATAAAGTCTTGTAATAATACTTTTTTCATACGAATAAAAAATTTCCTTTGGGGCTTGGACAGGAAAAATTGACTTTTGGGAGACAGACCTCTTAGTATTATTCCCACTTTAATTACATTATCCCGTTATTGTAACTAAAAAAACTGCCTTAGGGTTAGGCAGTTTTTTCGTTAGCATTTATTAATTTTTATAGGTCATGTGAGACCTGACAAATCTATATTTCCTTATATTAATCACTTTAGCTAAATATATGATTACTTAATTCTTAACAATATCGATCAATCTTCTATTGATATAAATTTTTTCTCGTCCCCTAGTTTCCATTTCTAAAAAACCTAACTCCGTCAATTTTACCAAGTAATTAGATGCTGTCTTTCTAGTTACACCTAGGTATTTTTCTACATTACTGATTCTCGTATAGAATTCACTGAATATTACATCTACTAACTCTTTTGAGTAAATTTTAGGAAGTTTTTGACTTATCTCACTAGTTGTTCTTTCTACTAACTCATTGATCTCCCTAAGCTGTTTTAATGAAAATGATGCCATCTCAGAAACACCTTTCAAAACATATATTATCCAGTCTATCCAAGCTCCTTTTGCTCCTACATCTTGTAAATGTCTATAATATTCCTGTCTATGTTCCATAATATACTTGCTCAAATATAAAATAGGTGTATCTAATAAATCATTCATGACTAGGTACAAAATATTTATAATTCTACCAGTTCTTCCATTACCATCGTAAAAGGGATGTATGCTCTCAAACTGATAATGAATGACTGCCAATTTTATCAAAGGGTCTATATCACTTTCTGTATCATTCATGTAATTTTCTAAATTAGTAAGCAGATGATATATTTCATCTTGTGTTTCAGGAGGACGGTATACAATTTCACCAGTTTGTTCATTCATCAAAACAGTTCCAGACTGTTTTCTAATACCAGCTTTATTCTCTTCAATAATTTCTTGAATTTCAATTATCATATTTGTAGAAAGAAATCCATACTCTTTTATCAATTCAAATCCACGCCATATTGCTTCTTTATAATTAAGCACTTCTTTTGCTGCACCTACTAATCGTCTCTCATTAGATAGGGCATCAAATAATTCATCATGAGTTGTAATAATATTTTCTATTGCAGAACTATCTTTTGATTCATTCAGTGTCAGTGCATTAATTAATATATTCTTATTTGGAACAACATCTGCATAACCTTTTAATTCAGCAAGATTTCGATGTGCTTTTGCAAGAGCTTTCAAAACATCCACTGTTTCAAGATTAACAAGTCCATCTTTGTTTTTGGGTGGTAGTGGTAATAAATTACTCATATCATCATCCTTTCGAGTAAATTTTCATATTTTTTACTCACATTTACATTATATGAGTAATCATTACCTAGGTCAAGAAAACATAAGTAAAAAAAACGTTTTTTTACCCACGATATTCAAATCATTTTCTCAACTCTAGAAAAATCCTTTGGGGCTTGGACAGTAAAATTTGACTTTTTGGGGACACCCCTTTAATTTTTATTTCCAGCAAATTTTAACCAACCACTCTTCCAAACCATTGCAAATACTTACGTTTGTAAAAACAATCGTTTTTTTCATCGAGCTTATTTGGTAATTACGACCTGTTTTCTCCACATGTTTTGTCAATTTTTCGGGGCCTGACCCCAAAAGCTATTGAAAGTCTTTTGACCTTCCGAACTACAACCTACGACCAACGAACTACGGAACTTCTCATTTGTCCCCCTTTAATAAATGATTGTAATTTAAAAAACTGCCTACCCCGGCAGTTTTTTTCGTTGTTAGTTAATAAATTTATAATTGAAAAAGCATCTATTCAATTTAAATTTACGGTTTAGCTTCAGCTAAAAACTTCCTTTGCTTTCATATTGAGATCTCAAAGGCAAAGTCACACCATATAAATGTCATATCTATTCTGACAGAGGCGACTTTAACTAAGTCACCTTTACCAAAAGTTCCTTTGGGGCTTGGACAGGAAAAATTGACTTTTTGGGTATTAATGTCAATATAGAAATGCACGATAATGTCCGTATAAGAATGTACAAGTTTGCTAATTTTGACTTTCATCAATCCTGGATAATGCCTGTGATGTTCGATAAGAATTTCCAATGATATTTACAATACTAGAATGATG
>JAOAQY010000092.1 GCA_025210965.1 Tissierellales bacterium | reverse complement strand
TTCTAGAAGCGTCTTTTCATCATCTAATATGCTCAAATCTTGTCTAAAATATCCTATTTTAAGTACCTTTGATCTTTTGATGCTATCATGACCTTGTTCTATCAATCTCAAAAGTGTTGTTTTTCCACTTCCATTATCTCCTATTATAGCTATTTTACTTCCCCTGTAAATTTGAAATTTAGCATCATCAAACAAAACTCTATCTCCAAATCCATACTTAAGCGATTTAGATTCTAATATGATTTTAGAATGTATAGATTCATGCGATTTCAAATCTAATTTTATTGATTCTATATCCACTGGTTTTTCTTTAACCTCTAGTTTCTCCAATCTCTTTTTAATCGCTTTTGCTTTTTGATCTAAATTTTTCTTAGCTCTTTGATTTCCCATTTTGTGAAGTCTCGCTTCAGAATTTCCCATGCGTTTTGGCGCTTTTCTAATGGTTTTAGACTGATTCTTTGTCTCTAATACAGCACTCTCTAATTTCTTTTTCTCTCGCTCATATGATTCGTATTCTATTGTCTTTGCCTTTATCTCTGCCTCTTTTTGAAAAAGATAATCCGAGTAATTTCCTTCATATATTTTTAATTTTCCACTTTCTAATTCAACTATTTTGTTGCAAACTTCATCTAACAAATATCTATCGTGAGATACTATTATAAGCGCACCTCTATATTTTTTTAACCTCGATACAAGCGTTTCTACTCCATTTATGTCTAGATTTGAACTAGGCTCATCTGCAATTATTATCCCTGATTCCTGTCCTAGAGCGCTTACTATCTTCATTCTAGTTTTCTCACCGCCCGATAGCACTTCTGAGTATTCATCTGGGCTATCAAAGTTTCTTTTTTCTTTCTTACTCTCTATATCTAGCATCTTAACATCACATTCTAATTGATCTATAGATGCCAATTTATCGTATTTTTTGACATAACCTGTATCTGCTACAATCTCGCCTTTTATTATTTTTAGCAATGTCGTTTTACCTGCACCATTTCGTCCAACTAATCCTATTTTGTCATTTGCATAAATTTTTGCATCATCTATATCTAATATATTTTTGTCACCATAATATTTTTTCAAATCTCTAATTTCTAATTTTAGCATAAAAAAATCCACTCCTTGTCTAAAGAAGAGGATGCTCAAAACAAACCTATCTCGCAATATGCAAGTAGATTTTAAAGTTCATTTTAGGGCATTATAATCCTCTTCAGAATTTTGCGCACAACAAAATAGGTCTGTCATCCTATTTTATTTTGCTCTAAGTCATTCTAAAAAAGATTATAATCTCATCTTGAGTTTACACTCTTACCCTTTCTCTTACCAATTTTCAATTGGCTATATTCTTCTTAATTATAAATGCCGTAGAATCATAATTTCTACGACATTTTTGTTTTATAATCGTTTTATACCTAAATTTGCTTCCTTTAATTCCATTATTCCTCCAAATGGATTTTCATGTTCTAATAACCAAGATCTAATAGCTACTCCGTCTATACCTGTATTTTTTAACTCACTAACCTTTTCAGGTGTGATTCCTCCTATACCTACAATAGGTATTTTAATACATTCTCTCATGGATCTAATATAGTCTAGTCCCTTTCCACAAAGCCCTTTCTTACAGCTCGTTTCATATATATTTCCTGCAACTAAATAATCTGCCCCTGCCATTTCTGCTCTAATTGCCTCTTCTACGCTATGAACAGATACTCCAAATCTTCCAGTCCACTTATCTCTTATACCATCTATATCTTTAAAACTTATATGAAGTGCCCAAGCTTTTAGCATTTTTGCTACATCTATATTTCCATTTATTATCCACTTTGTACTATGCCTCTCATCCATACTCATTAGTTCTTTAGAATATTCTATCAGTTCTCTGTTTGATAAATCCTTTTCTCGTATCATTATGGCATCTATCTCAGCCTTTAGTAGCTCTTTTATTACTATACTTTGCTTTTTCTCACCACATGATTTTCTATCGGTTATTAACACTATCATATTCTATCAAATTGCATCCAATCTTTAAATATTGGCTGATATCCTTGTTTCTTGAGCATAGATTTCATCTCTACAACGCTTCTTGAATCCGATATCTCAAATTGAGATTCACTCTTATCATCTGTGCTATGTCCACCTACTGCAGTGCTTACACCAGCTGACATTTTTGTAACTCCAAGTGGTAATATCGCATCTCTAAGTTCTTTAGATTCTCGAGTTGAGACTGTTATTCCTGCAAATGGCATATAAATTCTAAGTGCTAGTATATATTGTACCAAATCTCTATCATTTACATCATATATTTCAGTAAATGAACCTGCATGTGGTCTAATTCTAGGAGGTGATAAACTAACACAAACTTCCGGGTAATTTTTTTGTAAATAATTTGCATGTATTCCACTAAAAAATGCCTCTTGCCTCCAATCTGATAAACCAAGAAGTGCTCCTATGTTTACCGATCTCATACCTGCTATACATCCTCTTTCTGGAGCATCTAATCTAAAATGATAATTTTTCTTTGGCCCTGCTAAATGAACTCTATCATATATATTTTCATCATATACTTCTTGGTAAACTGTAAGTGAATCAACACCAGCTTCTATAAGCGTCTTATAATCTTCTGTACTCAATGGATATATCTCTATAGCTATAGAATCAAAGTATTTTTTTAGAATCTGTACTGCCTCTGCTATATAGCTAACCGGAGTACCTTTTGGCGATTCTCCTGTCAAAACTAGTATGTGCTTCAATCCAGTTTTTGCTATATTCTGAGCTTCTAATTCTATCTCCTCTGCACTTAATTTTTTTCGCTTTATCTTGTTATCTACATTGAAACCACAATAAGCACATTTATTTACACAGTGATTGTCAATATACATAGGAGTAAATAACTCTATTGTTTTCCCAAAATGTTTGAGTGTTTCTTCATGAGCTCTTCTAGCCATTTCTTCTAAATGATTACTTGCTCGCTTTGATAGTAGTACTAAAAAATCTTCTCTCGACAGATACCTTTTTTGAAGAGCCGCCTCTATTCTATGATCTGTAACCTCCCTAAAAAATGATTTAAAATCAAAGTCTTTGAATTCTAAATATTCATCGTAAAAACTCATTATAAATCACCTTCATTCAAAAATCCTGTAAGTGGTGATGATGCACTAGCCTTTTCCTTTACCCTTCCTAATTTTGCAAGATACGCCATTCGTCCACTTTTAACTGCTAAGGCAAATGCTTCTGCCATTTGAGCTGGATCTTCAGCTGTCGCTATAGCTGTGTTTACTAATACTGCATCCGCTCCCATTTCCATAGCTTCTGCCGCTTCTGATGGTTTACCAATTCCAGCATCAACTATTATAGGTACATCTATTTCTTCTATGAGAATTTCAATAAGTTCTTTTGTTTTTATTCCTCTATTGCTTCCAATAGGAGCACCAAGTGGCATTACGGCTGCAGCTCCTGCTTCTACAAGTTTCTTTGCACTAGACAACTCTGGGCTCATATATGGAAGTACTTTAAATCCTTCCTTTGCAAGTATTTCCGTCGCTTTTATAGTTTCATAGTTGTCTGGAAGTAAGTATTTGCTATCTGATATGACCTCTATCTTTATCCAGTCCCCACATCCCATCGCTTTCGCAAGTCTTGCTATTCTCACAGCCTCCTCTGCATTTCTAGCACCAGATGTATTGGGAAGCCAAAATACATCCTTTGGTATGTACTTTAATAAATTTTCATCTTCTGAGTCCAAATCAACT
>JAOAQY010000091.1 GCA_025210965.1 Tissierellales bacterium | reverse complement strand
CAGAAGGGATGAGATATAATTGAAAACTAAAAGTGCCTGACAATCCCAAATTACTTATACCACAGTGATTTAGGAACGACAGGCACTTTTTATGTTTTACTTATTTTTTTCTCAAATCTTCCCCATAAAAATTCAGTTTCTTGAAATTTTTGAGTATCCTAGAGAATATTCTAGAAGTATAAGTTTTCGAAAGTCCACTAGGTGACAAATTTGTTGATATCAGAACTTTTTTACCGGAAATCATACGAGAGTTTATGATATTAAACAGCTCAGAGACGGTAAAAGAGTTTGGCATTTCAGTGCCTAGGTCATCTATTATCAGAAGATCGGATTCGAATATCAATTTGTATTGAAGTGCTAAACTAGCGCTTCTAGATCTATAGTCTGAGAATTTATATTCCTTTAGCACTTCTAACATTTTAAAAGATGTTTGATAGAGAACGACATGTCCCTTGTCCATCAAATCCTTAGCTATACAATTGCACATAAAAGTTTTTCCAAGACCAGTATCACCGTAGAATAGAAGATTGTCACCATTTTTCTTATCGAAATTTTGAATGAAATCCTCTACGAGAGTCATGATCTGCATCATATTTTGTCTTGGAGTAAGAGTCTCTTCCTTAAAAGGTTCATTTGGAAACAAATTTACATTAAATGTAGAGAAGTTTTCGCTTTTTAATTGATATGCTATGTTGGACATTTCATAAGCATGACTTATGATAGCTTGTTTGAGACAAGAACATTTTTCTCCATTTGCTGAAAATCCAGTATCCTTACATTTAGAACATTCAAAATGTGGATCTGTATAATCTTTAGGTATATTGTTGTCGGTTAGAAGTATAGCTCTTTGTTGCCTCAATTCCTTCATAGTGGATTTTATTTCACAGAGCTTTTCTTCGGCATGCTCGGGATCTTGTATTATAGCTTTTGAAAGAAGTATGCCGGTTTGTCTTATTTCATCATCAAGCATTTTTATCTCAGGAACTCTAGTGTAAAGTTCTCTTATTCTAGATTCTTTGCCTCTTTGAGCTCGGTCTCGTTTTTCTTGAAATTGTACTAATATTTGTTTGATAATATTTTCGTTCACGTTCTAACCTCCGGTTAATTATCTCTAAAGAGATCGTCTAATTCATCAGATGACAAATCATCTGTCCACTGTTTATAATTGTGAAGTTTAGTTTTGACTTCAGAAGAAGATGATTTGTAATTTGATTTTTTTGCATCATCAGCAGATTTCTTTTCTTTCTGAGACTGTTCATGAGCTTTATTGTATTCATCTACATCATCAAGAGTTTTGATATCTTTTTCAAGCCAGGATTCTAGTATAGCATCTATATATGGAAAGCTCGGTTCATTAGTTCTCAAAATACTCTCGTCGCAGGCCTTAAATACTAGTTCTAAATCAAATTTCCATTCATCCATCCATTTATTTATATAATCTTTTTGTATCTGAGAAGCGCGGCTCATGAGTCCTAATCTCTCAAATACTTGTTTGTAAAGTCTATATCTTTCGTTATTTTCCAATAAATAATTTTCTAAATCTTCAAGAGATGTGATATTTTGATCGTACCAATTTCTTATGATAGAGTGAATATAATTGGCATTTTTGCCTTTCTCTTTGGCTATTTCATATGCTCTGTAGATTAAATCAGTAGTGCAGCCATAAGTAGCTCGCCATTCTAGAACTTGTTTTTGCTCTGGCGGATGCATATATCGACCCATCAAAACTCGTATTTTTTTGAAAAGTTCGTTTATCTCTGTCGTTTCACTAAGCCTTATGACTTCGTCAAAATCAAGAGATACGGGTTTTTCAAAACTAGAAGTGAGACTTTTTTGTGGCTTATATAATTTTTCGATGTATAATCTTTTGAGATTTAAAAATTCTATATCATAATCGCTCAAATCGCATCCTAAATAATGCTTTTTTACTATGCCTTTTTCTTCCCAAAAATCCCATGCTCTATAGACGTCGCTAAGTGGAATATTTAGGTTACTAGCTATAGTTTGATGACTCAATTTGCCAGATGAAAAATCTTCTAGGGCATATTTGAAACCTAATAGATAAACCTTTACACAGACTCCGTCACCCATAGGCATGAAATCATTCAAAAATATATTTTCGATAGGCGTTTCACCCAAATCGAGATTTAGTTTTTCTAATCTAAAACCCATTGCTTTCATCCTTTCAAAATTTCATTTGCAAAACACCATAAACCCACTTGGAGATTAGTTGAATTACAAATTTGTTTAATCATTTAATTATATCACAGGCTCAATTGCGAATCAAAAAATAGAGAATAAAATGTAAATGAAGATAAAGACTGCACTGGCAAATATGTTTTTAGTCAGCCATCTTGTGAAAAAAATATGAAAACTGAAAAACCCTATTTTATAATAGGAGAGCTTATGATATAATGAAGTTGGTTGTGTTACAAATGTGTTACAAAATATGACAAAAGGATTTCAAAAAAGATTTCACAACAAAAGAGCTGGGGAGGAAGAACATGGGGAAACGTAAAGGAAAGACAAGCAGAAAACAAAATACTCAAAAACCAGCCCTTAAAAAATTAGAGATCAAGGCGCACGAAAAGACTAAAGTAGATGTAGACAAAAAGATCAACGTGAAAGATCTTAAATTAGATAAGGGAAATAGAAAGAGTACACTTCAAATAGAAAGACCATTAAAGACTCAAGCAATACAGAGAAAACAACAGGAACCTCAAAGCAGTGAAACAAAATTGATAGATTTTAATGCACTTAAAGAAAAAATAGATTTTCAAAAACTGAAACACAATAAAAGATTTGTAGGTGGAGTTGCTGCCATGATGGTGGTTTGTCTGACTTTGGGATTTTATGCAAAGGCAGAATACGACAAGAGAGCTGCACATGAACTTGCAACTAGAGGAGTAGAAGTTGTTGTAAGTGGAAAGAGCATTGGAGTAGTTAGAAACAAAGAAGCTGCTGAGCAGGTTGTAAATGAGTTAGAGAGTTCTTTGGAAAAAGAATATGGTGCGAAAACATTATTAAAAGATGAAGTTGCTTTTGTTGATACCCATGCA
Source organism: Tissierellales bacterium (assembly GCA_025210965.1). Classification (NCBI taxonomy): domain Bacteria; kingdom Bacillati; phylum Bacillota; class Tissierellia; order Tissierellales; species Tissierellales bacterium. The sequence goes on along the minus strand of JAOAQY010000091.1, from coordinate 6,482 downwards.
GAGGATGAGGATCTACTATCTATAATAGATTTGGGTAGAAAAATCGAATCCGTAGCAGATATAAATGTAGAAGCCTTTGGAATAATGGTCAATGGTAAGAAACTAGGCTATGTGAAATCTGAAGAAGAGACAGTAAAACTTATAGATGATTTGGAAAAACCATTTGTAGAAAGTCTCAATAAGTCGGGCGCAAAGATAAAAAAAGTAGAAACACTAGAGTCGATATCTTTTGTAAGTGAGGAAGTGAAAGTTAGTGAGGTATCAAGTTATGATGATATGCTCGCATATTTACAAAAGGGAACGACAGAAGAGAAAACCCATGTTGCGGAATCAGGAGATAGCTATTGGGCTATAGCCAAAAAATACGGAATAACAGTCGAGAATTTGATAGCAGCAAATCCTGGACACAATCCAGAGCTTATTCAAATTGGTGATGAAATCAATTTAGTTGTGCCAAAACCTTATGTGTCTATTGTAACGTACGAAGAAGCGAAATTGACGGAAAAGATGCCGTTTGAAGTAGAATATAAAAAGACATCTACATTATTCTCTGATGAGCAAAGAGTTCAGACTAAGGGAGTTTATGGTGAAAGAGAAATAGTGGCAGATGTAAAGAAAGTAAATGGATTAGTAGTTGATAGAAATATATTGGAAGAAAATGTACTAAAAGCTCCAAAAACGCAGATAGTAGCTAAGGGAACGAGACCAGTTCCGGCTAGCAAAGGAACTGGAAAGTTTTTGAGACCTATAAGCGGAAAGATTTCTTCAAGATATGGATATAGAACAGTGTATGGAAGAAGCAATTTCCATTCAGGTGTTGACATAGCGAATAGAATTGGAACTCCAGTAAAAGCGGCTGACGGTGGCGTAGTTACATTTGCTGGGTGGAAAGGTAGCTATGGATATATGGTAGAGATAGACCATGGCGGTGGATTCAAAACTAGATATGCTCACAACTCAAAGATATATGTAAAAGTTGGACAGAGAGTATACCAAGGAAAGACTATATCAGCTGTTGGAAATACTGGTAGAAGTACAGGACCACATGTTCACTTTGAGGTTCTAAAATACGGGAAAACTCAAAATCCAGAAAGTTATATAAACAAGAAATATAGATAACATGAACTAAAAACTATAGCCTCGATTGACAGATTAGAAGTGTCGATTCGAGGCTTTTTTACATCGACACAGTATAAAATAATGTGATATAATTATAGAGAATGTATCCTAATCTAAAAAGATAGACATCTAAATTTAAAAGTCATGTTAGAAAAGGAGAGCCATATGAGCAAAAAAATATTGATAGTAGAAGACGAAAAACCAATTGCAGATATTTTGAAATTTAATCTTGAGAAAGAGGGCTATGAGACTTTGATGGCAGCTGATGGGGAAGAAGCTGTAAATCAAGCACTAGGAGAAGATCCAGATCTGATTTTATTAGATATCATGCTACCGAAAAAAGATGGTTTCCAAGTCTTGAGAGAAGTAAGAGAGAAGAAACAGGTTCCCGTACTCATGCTTACAGCCAAAGCTGAAGAGGTAGACAAGGTATTAGGATTAGAACTAGGAGCAGATGATTATATAACTAAACCTTTTAGTATTAGAGAACTACTTGCTAGAGTTAAAGCAAACTTAAGACGTGGAGACATTCAAGTACAAAGTGCCGAGGCAGAAGAACAGAATAATTTTGTTAAATCTGGAGATTTGGAGATTGATATCAACAAATACGAAGTGAAGAAAAAAGACGATGTAATCGAATTGACGCTTAGAGAATTTGAACTACTTAAATTCTTGGCGACAAAGTCAGAACAAGTTTTTTCTAGAGAACAATTACTAGAAGAAGTTTGGGGTTATGAATACTATGGAGACATTCGTACAGTAGATGTAACAGTTAGGAGACTTAGAGAAAAAATAGAAGATGAGTCTAGTAATCCAAAATACGTTATAACAAAGCGTGGTGTAGGTTATTATTTTAGGAGGGCATAGCTAGATGTTCAAGAGTATTAAGTGGAAATTTATACTTGTATATTTCTTGCTTGTATTTGTAGCGGTGACGATAGTAGGAGCATTTATTGTTACTCAGTTTGAGCGTCAACAAAATAAACAGGTAACAGATACTATGAAGAAACATGTCGAGAATTTATTAAATTATTCATCTACACTTCAATCTGAGAATTGGGAAAATGTAGAGAAGCCGATAAAAGACCTCATAGTTAAGTGGCCGACATCTATAACAGATAAGATTTATATAATTAGTCAAAATCAAAAACCAGTACTTGTGGCATCGACGAGTGATGCTGCGACTACTCAAAATATGTATGATTTCATAGATTCAGAGCTTTTTATAGAATCTATAAAGAATGCAAATTACCAGATAAAAACAGTCAGAAAAGATAGTCAGCATTTTGCGCATCTTTCTTATCCGATATTTGAGCAAAATGGTAAGGTAAAAGGAGTAATATACCTTACATCTGATTTGAAACTCATAGATCAGTCTATAAACCAATCCAAGATGATGTTAGTGCAATCTACAGTTTTGGCCATATTCATAGCGGTACTTCTAGGTTACTTCATGGCGTCGAGTATTACAGGGCCTATACGAGATGTAACTATACAGGCGAAGAAAATGGCAGATGGAGATTTCACACAGCACGTTGAGATACATTCTAAAGATGAGATTGGTCAACTAGCTGGTATGTTCAATACTCTTTCAAATGAACTTCAGCGCAAGATTTCACAGATATTTAAAGAGAAGAGTAAAATGGAAACCATATTTAACTACATGGCAGATGGTCTTTTAGTTTTAGACACTAAGGGAAAGGTAATGCATGTAAATCAAGTAGCACAGAGAATACTTAGACTTCCATACAATACAGCGACTCAAATGTCTTATGAAGATATAAACGAGAATGTTAGATCTAGTATAGAGCTAAAGTATATCAAGAATAGAGATATGTGGACAGGAAATGAAATTTGTGAGATAGGTTCTTCTAGCTATAGAGTTCAGTACGCTCCATTTAGAGATGAGAACAGAGAAGTTGGAGGAATCATAATAGTATTCCAAGATGTCACAGAGCAGCAAAGACTCGACAATATGAGACGAGAATTCGTTGCCAATGTATCGCATGAGCTTAAAACACCTATAACGACTATAAAAACGTACACAGAGACTATCATAGATGGTGTAATAGAAGATAGGGAAATGACTACAAAGTTCTTGAATGTAGTATATGGTGAATGTGACCGCATGAATAGGATAGTTAGTGATTTGCTTCAATTGTCACAAATGGATTATGATCAGAAAAAATGGAATTTTAGAAAGATTGATTTAGATGAATTACTAGAAGATGTTCATCTTAAAATGCAGATATCAGCTAAAGATAAAAGCCATAGCTTGAAGTATTTTGTTCAAAGCGGTGTTGGCGAAGTACTAGGAGATAGAGATGCTATAGAGCAGGTTATACTAAATATAGTTAGTAATGCGATAAAGTATACTCCAGAAGCTGGGGAAATCAATATACAAGCATATACGAGAGATCATAGAGCTTGTATAGAGATTGAAGACAATGGAATGGGTATACCTGAGAAGGATGTACCGAGAATATTTGAAAGATTTTATAGAGTGGATAAAGCTCGTTCAAGAGAAATGGGTGGTACTGGACTCGGATTGTCGATAGCAAAACAGATATTGGATGAACACCAAGGCGATATTGAATTAGAAAGTACTTATGGCGAGGGAACTACAGTTAGAATACTATTGCCATATGCATAAAGGTAGTGACATCGAGCAATAAAATTATGACTAAACCTGTAATTTTGTTTTAAATGCTCTGTAACTTTCGTGTAATATATCTAGTGTATAATTGTTTTACGTAGAATTATGGGAGAGTATAGGAGGTTTGAAATGAGAAGAGGGTTTATAGGACTCTTGCTAATGTGTTTGATGCTTGGAGCTGGGTCGAAGGCTTTTGCATCAGATGTTGTGACAACAAATGAATCAATTGAATCAGAAAGTGAAACATCTATTCCTATGATTGACTTGGTGATGTCAACGCCGATCGATCAAGAGGATGACATAAAAAGTGAAGAGAAGCAATTAAATCAAGAAGAGAAAAAAGAAAAAGCAAGTTTGAAAATATTGTCACCAGAAGATAGATTTGTGACTACTGATAGAGAAGTATCATTGTCAGTGTCAGCTATAAATGGAGATAGTATAGATGTATTCGTTTACAAGATGGGGGAAGATTTTCCTAGACTTAAAGCGAAAGACATAGAAGTTAAGGATATTGGAATCTGTCTACATGAGCTTAAATTTGAAAATACTGGCAAGTATTCGATTGTAGTAGAGCTTAAATCAGATGGAGAGAAAGTAGCAAAGGTAGAAACTTCTCTGTCAATTATCGACAAAAAAGAAGCTAGAGAATATATGAAGAAAACTATCGAAAAGCTTGATATAGAAAATGTATTTAAGCAAGTGATAGAGACTAAAGACAAGAAATCAGATACAGTTGAAGAGGAAACTTTAGAGAATGAACTTATCGAAGATGAGTTTATTGAAATTGAGTTTGAAAAAGAAAAAAATGAAACTGTAAAAAAATTAGATGCTAAGGGTTCAATTAGCATCAATCAAGAACCAGCAACAGAAGAAGAAAAATAATGGAGCTGATGAATAGTGAATTTAGAGAGAATCAAGTCCGTTGTCTTAGTGGGGCTAGTTGCGAGTAGTATGGCGCTTACGTTTCAGCTATTTGCAATAGAACCTCAAAAAGTAATCGATGCAACAGAGCAAATAGAGATTAGCGACAAAATCGATGACAAAATCAAGGACTTAATTTCTCCAAAAAGGATAGTTGTAAACTATTCAGAACAAAATCATAGAGTATTTTATTCGGATTTTGGAGTAGATCTTTGGAAAAACACGAGAGATCTCTTTCAAAATTCTTTTTTTAATAAAGAATTTCAAATCAAAGAACTAGATATAGATAGTTATGTTGATATGCTAAGTAAAAAATCTATAGTTTATAATTTCGGAACAGAGATACCCATAGACATATTTTTCAAAATGAATAATGATGATGTGAGTGAAGAGTTCAAGAACAGTATAGACTACATAGACACTATATATATAGATCTTGCAAGTGAAAAAACTATGATTTTAAAAAATGGAGAAAAAATGATACAGGTGCCTATAGCTGTGGCATCACTAGAGCCACTAGTAGAGATGGTCGACCAGATAAAAGAAAAGGACAACATAAAATACGGAACAGGTAAACTAATATCAGCATCACCAGAGGTACTAGTTCCTATAAATTTAGAGGAAACAAAGACTACAATATATGTATCAAATGATATAGAAGTAGATAGAATAGGCAAGATAGAAAGTATAGTAGAGGCCTTTTTTGGAGATGTAGAGACAGCTCGAAAGATTGAAGAGAATGACGGATCTCTGATATATATGTATGACAAAAAAGGATTGGTATTTACAGACGATGGTGTACTAAAGTATTTCGATGAAATAGAAGCTCCGGTAGATGAAAGATCGCTTTATAGAAGTTTAGCTAGTTATGCAAACTTCTTGTCTTTGTATGATTATAGTCCTGCATATGACAAAAGGGCAGATATGTACCTAGCGGACATAGAACCTATAGAAAGTGGCGACAATAAAGGTTATAGATTGAGCTTTAATTATAGAATAAACCAAAAGGATGTAATACTAGATGAAAACTTCTCAGATGAGCTCAAAAGACCTATAGAGGTAGAAGTCTACAATGACTATATTAAGAGTTACAAAAGGTATTATAGACGAACAGCATCAGTTGACAGCCTCGGTAGTTTTTCATTTAGTATAGACTATATAATGGCACCATTAGATGTCATAAATCAAAACCTAGAGCCAATTAGAAATGGATATAGAATAGACAACGATTTGAGCTTAGAAGCGATGAAATCTATTGAAAATCAAAAAATATTAAGTACTATAACGAGTATAGAGTCTGCATACTACGATTATTGCGAGCAGGATAGCCAGGCAAAATTGGTCGAAATTTGGATGATTGATTTTGGAAAACGAAGATATATATTCAATGCTTACTCTGGAGAACTTATTAAAACCTACAGAAAGGAATAGCTATGAATTGGTCTAAAGCGAAAAATATATTGATATTGGCCTTTTTGGTCACAAATTTAATACTTGGAGTAAATTTATATAGGGCGCACGAATCGAATCAAGAACCTAGTGAACTCAGCGATGCATATCAAAATCAAGTGTTTGAGTTTTTAGAAAACAACGATATCACTTTGGTAGCAGAATTACCACCGATTAGTGAAAAACTTACAAAGGCTATCATAGAATATGAATTGTATCAACCAGAACAGATAGCAAAAAGGTTTTTTGCCAATCCATCAAGGCAACCAATAGATGATAGAGTGCTATTTGTACAGGGCGAAGAAGAACTTGAGATTATAAACAACAAAGAACTAGT
>JAOAQY010000090.1 GCA_025210965.1 Tissierellales bacterium | reverse complement strand
GTTAGATTCTGATAAAATACAGCAATCTATAATCAACATACTTCACAACGCTATCAAATACACTCAAGAAGAGGGTGCAATAAAAGTAGAGCTCTATAAAGAAAATGATTTTGCAGCTATCAAAATAGAAGACAATGGATGTGGAATTCCAGAAGATGAACTTGAATTTATTTTTGAACGTTTTTATAGAGTTGATAAAGCTAGAAGTCGTCAAACTGGAGGGACAGGTCTAGGCCTTCCGATAGCTAAACAAATAATAGTGCTTCATCAAGGTCATATTAGCGTTGAAAGTGTAGTTGGAAAAGGAACGACCTTTACAATTTTATTACCGATAAACAGTTAATGGAGGAGAATATGAGAAAATTAATTAAAGTCTTATTTGTTCTGGTGATTATGAGCTCAATTGTAGGATGTGTTCAATCAGAAAAAATAGAGGAGAGCGATGATAATTATCCCATTATTAGTCCCTTTACGGGCAATTATGGAGAAACTACTAAAATTTATTTTCCAAAGAAAAATGAAAATAAGCTTAGCGCAGAAGAGAGGCTTATAGAAAATAGAAATAAATCATATGAGGAAATAGTTTTAGATGAGTTATTAAAAGGGCCAGAGAGCAGTGAATACAGAAATATCATACCTAGTGGATTAGAGGTATTATCGGTAAATGTAATAGGTCAGATTGCATATTTAAACTTTAGTGACGAATTTATAAAGACTCCTTATAACGAAAGTGAAGAATTACTTTTGGTTTATTCTATAGTAAATACTATGGCTGAATTAGACAAGGTAACTAGGGTGCAATTTTTAGTAAATGGAGATAGAGCAGAATTTATAAACAAATACATTCAATTATCTGAGCCTCTTGATCCAAGTCAGTTTATTCAAAATACAGAGGTACAAACACCTTCTATGGTTATTCGGGAATATTATAGAAAGTATAGAGAGGGGCAAATTGTAACAGAGTATCACAGTGATGAAAATACTGAGGTTGAGAATTCTATTAGCAAAGATGAAATGTGGAATATGGAAATTCAGGATATAAGTTACAACAAATATAGTTCCAAAATGAATGTGAAAGTTGAATTAAAAAAAGCTAATGAAAAAATAATACAGAATATAGATTTGGTTTATGAAAAAGATAGGGGATTTAAAATAGTAAAAATAGAAGATTAGATAATGTCTAAAAAAATAAAAGACTTTCGGTATAGGTAAAATAGCATGCTGAAAGTCTTTAAATACAATACACTAAAAATACAGAAAATTTACAATAAAACAACTATAATTAAAAGGGTTGAAAAGCCCTATGATATATGGTATTATAAGGAAGTCGTAAGGAACACGGCTTCGACATAGAAAAATATAATACATGGGAGTAGATGGGTGCTGGTGTGCCCTCTGGTCTTCAACACCAGTTTGAGGCGTTAGTAGCGTCTTAGGTAAGTTCGATTCTTACATACTCCCGCCAAATTTGATAACTGCATATTTGCGGTTATTTTTTTGTTTAAAAGTGGAAATTTAGTAAGAAATGAAAAAAATAACAAATTCTTATTTTTTAGAAGTCTGATAAATGCTATAATAAATATGAGATGCTCTTAGAGAGGAGAACACAATATGGAAAGCAACATAATGGTATGTGTGACACAACAAAAAAATTGTGAAAGATTGATACATGAGGGGAAAGTACTCATAGATCATTCTGATGAAAATAGTAAATTATACGTTATTCACGTAGTAAATGAGAAGGATAAATTTCTTTATCAATTAGATGACAGTGAAGCGTTGGAATACTTATTTGAAGTTTCGAAAGAAGTTGATGCGGAACTAATAGTAAAAAGAAATAATGAAGTTCTCAAAGTATTGACGAAAACGGCCAAAGAATTGGGTATAACAGATATAGTAATGGGAAGTGCAAAAAATAAAGTGCAAACTAGTCGTTTTGAAGAAAAACTCAGGATGAAACTTAAAAATCTAAACTTCCATGTTTTATAGATAAAATAAATATAAAATGAGAGGACGGTTTTATGAATAGTGAGACTTTTAGAGACTTAAGAATAAAGAAGATCTATCTCGAAACAGAGGAACAAAAAGTCTTTTTCTGTAAACATAAGAGAACAGATGAAACATATTTAGTTCATGCGATTATTAATCAAAAACCATTTGAACTTGTAAATTTTGATAGAATGAATGAAGTACTAGGCTGCTATGATTCGATTTATGAAGAAGAGCAAGTTAGGTATTTGATAATAAAAAGTGAGGAAAGTTTTGGAATAGAAAGCTACCTTGATAAAAATGAATTGAGTGATGAGCAAAGGATTAACTATACAGAATTCTTGTTGGAAAAATTAGATCAGCTTAGGTTTTTACCTATACAAATACTTTGTTCTCTATTTAGCTATGAGAATGTAATAATTGACTTAAATGATGAAATGTCATTTTTGGGATTGATTATATTAGACAAAAGCTATATGAAACTTGATTCAACAGTTCTTTTTAATAATTTTGCAGATATGTTAACAGACTTTTTTAAAGATCCTAAAACTAGAAAATTGCCTAAGGAAATAAAGGCAATAGTAAAGAATTGTAGAGAGAGAAGATATATCAATTACAATGGATTAAAAAACGATTTTGCAGCATATGCAGAAGTTATTAAAAGAGAGATTTATTTAAGACAAAAACAAGAAGAAAAAGAGCGCAAAAAAATAATCAAAGAAAGAAAAAATATCAGAAGTGTGTTTAACAACTCTGAAAAATCAATGAAAGAAACAGCAAAAGAAGAAGAAATAGTTGTTGAAAAAATAGAAATAGAGCAAGAAATACCACAAGAGATTGCTGAAGAAAATATTGCAGTAGAAGAGAATGTAGAAGTTAAAGAGACATTTGAAGATACTGGTAAAGTTGAGCAATTAGATGATATATACAGTAAATTACAACAAAATGCCTATATGGATGCTAAATTTGAAAAGCAAGATACTATACCGCTTGCTAATTTAGACACGTTTGACAGTGGCGATGATGAAATAAAAGAAGCGTTAGTTGATGAGTTCTTTAATGCAATTAGAGAACTTCCAGAAGATGATAAAATAGACAATCACAAATCTAAAGAAGTAGTAAAAGTGAAGGAATCTTTGCTAAATATGAAAACTATAGCGACATTTTTGGGAGTAACTATTGCTATGGTTGTTGTGCTTTATTTAGTATATTCAATGGTATTGAAGAAAGATGCTAATATAGATACTGCTAAAACTCAAGTTACACCTACTGTAGTTTCTGAAAATAGTGTTGTTGAAAAGCAACAAGAGGCAAGTGCGGAAACAACAGCTAATGATGATGTAGCTGCTGAAAGTGAGAATACAGAATCTCAACTTGAGACAGAAGCAATAAATAATGGGAATCTCGAATTGATTCAAACAATAAAAGAAGATGAATTGTCTGCGTTCTATGGTGGAGAACTTCTGAAGAAAGCGAATCCACAAAATAGTCCTTTAGCAGACAGTGAAGAAGTTTACAAGGGAACACATTCATTTAAGCTTGTAAATGAGACTAATGAGAAAAAAGAGTTCTATGTGGGTGGAGTTGAAGGAAAGAAGGACAACAAAGGTGCTAGTGTTAAACTTTGGCTTAAATCTGACAAAAAACAGACAGCTGTTTTAGCGGCGCTAGTAAATTCAGAAAATGGCAAAACTCCATATAAGGTGTCTAGACCAATATATCTTTCAGAAGCTGGTTGGATGCAATATGTTATTGAAATAGAACAAAATAATTTTGAAACTGCACAGATTTATGTAAGTACAGTTGAAAAAAGTTCTGTATGGATTGACGATTATGAAGTAAACTACAAATAAAAGGAAGTGACTTAATATGGGAAATGCAGTATTTGTAAAGCGAAGAGAAAAATTGTTAAGTGGATTGGAAGATGGGGTAATAATGATTCTATTTTCAGGAGAATTAGTTTATAGAAGTGCTGATCAAACATATCCATTCTGTGTTAATAGGAACTTTTACTACTTAACTGGCATAGATGAGCCAAATATCAAATATTTGGCATATAAATTAAACGGCAAAGTTACTGAAAAGATATTTGTTGAGAGAATAGATTTACAGATGGAAAAATGGATTGGCAAGAAAATTAGAAAAGAAGAAGCTAGTGAAATTTCTGGAATAAAATTAGCTGATTTCGAGTATAATTTTGAGTCAACTCTACAGAATTTAATGTTCAATTACAAGTTCGAAAGGGCGTATATGGATCTAGAGAGACGCTCTTTTGAAGGAGATGGAACTACATCAACTAGATTTGCAGACAAAGTTGTAAGCAACTATCCACAATTGAAGCTAGAAGATTGCTATTTTGATATAGCTAAAATGAGAATGTTAAAAGATGAGTATGAAGTTTCTAAGATTGAGAGAGCTATAGAGATGACAGATAAAGGCGTACAATGTCTTCTTGAAAATGCAAAACCAGGTCTAAAAGAAAATCAATTAGAAGCTTATTTTGATTTTGCTATAAAAACAGAAGGCGCTACGGGTCATGCTTTTAAAACTATCGCAGCAGCAGGTAAAAATGCCACAATATTGCATTACGAAGATAATAATACAGAGATAAAGGATGGAGAACTTATACTATTTGACTTAGGTGCTGAGTATGAGGGCTATTGTGCTGATATAAGCAGAACATTCCCTGTAAATGGAAAGTTCTCGGATAGACAAAAAGAAATTTACAATATTGTTTTAAAAGCACAATTAGAAACTATAAAAGCTATTAAACCGGGACTTACAACAGCGGAAATAAATGAGGTTACAAAGAAAGTCCTAGCAGAAGAGTGTAAAAGAATTAAGTTGATTGAAAAAGATGAAGAACTTTTTGAATACTATTTCCATGGAGTATCACACCCATTAGGTTTAGATACTCATGATGTAGGAGAAAGAAGTGCTAAATTAGCGCCGGGCGCAGTTATAACAGTTGAACCAGGATTGTATATTCCGGAAGAATCTATTGGAATTAGAATAGAGGACGATGTTTTATTGACTGAAGATGGATGCATTAATTTATCTAAATCAATAATTAAAACAGTTGAAGAGATAGAAGCATTTATGGCAAAGAAAGCATAGGCATACTATGAAAAAACTATTTTATAATGGTAAAATATTAAAATTTGAAGATAAGGGTTATAAATTCTACGATGCAATTTCCATTGATGGAGATTGCATCGTAGATTTATACAATGAAATTAAATTGGGTGATTTTGATGATTGTGAATGCATTGATTTAAAGGGTAAATTGATGCTGCCAGGTTTTAATGATAGCCATATGCATCTTGTGAATACTGGGTTACAATCATATAAAGTTGATTTTTCTAATTGCAATAGCATAGCAGATATGAGAAAACAATTGATAGAGCATATAAACGAAAATGAGAAGAGTTTATATGGTGATTGGATATTAGGCTATGGCTGGAATGAAAAACGATTTGAAGAGGGAAGGCTACCTAATGCTGATGATATAGATGATATTTTAGGAGAAATTCCATTTTTTTCACCGCGAATATGTGGTCATATTGCATTGTTTAACTCTGCAGCCGCATTGAAACTTGGTTTAGATGAAAATGTAAATGATCCAAAAGGAGGTCAATTTGATAGGAAGTCAGATGGCAAGCTCAGTGGAATTGCTAGAGAAAATGCACTTTTTGAGGTATTTAATAAAATAGATTTGCCAAACGACAAAAAAGAGCTAAAAAAAATAATTGTAAATATGATAGAAGAGTTAAATGCTAAAGGATTGACTAGTGTACAGACCGATGACTTTTCTCATGTAAGAAATCCGGAAGTAATTATAGAAGCGTACCGAGAATTAGAATGTGAAGGATTATTAAAGTGTAGAATAGATGAGCAAAGATTATTTTTAAATACTATGGATTTTAAAATTCATGTTGGAAAATACAATAATTTTAAAGATGGTGAATATTTTAAGCTAGGACCACTAAAGTTATTATTAGATGGATCATTAGGCGCAAAGACTGCAGCACTCAGTGATAATTATGAAAAAAGTGAAACCAATGGAATATTGGCATTTACAGATTCAGATGTTGAAAGATTTTTGGAGATAGCTTTAGAAAACGAAATAGAATTTGCAACTCATGCGATAGGTGACAAGGCTATGATGCAGGTACTAAATGCCATGAAAAAAATTCAAGATGCTAATGATAGGTCATTTAAAAGATCCAAAATAGTGCACTGCCAAATAGGGAGTGAGATGGTTTTTGATAGAATGGTTAAACAAAAGGTACGAGCATCTATACAGCCTATTTTTGTTTCGAGTGATTATAGTATGGTAGAATCATGTGTTGGGGTAAATAGAGCAAAGTACAGCTATGCGTGGAAATCTATGAGTGATAGAGGTATTGGGCTATCAGGTAGCTCGGATGCCCCTATAGAATCATTTGACCCGTTACTTGGAATATATGCAGCGGTTACTCGCAAAGATTTAGAGGGAAATCCCAAAGATGGGTGGCATCTAGAGGAAAAGCTTAGCGTTGGAGAGGCGGTGCGAATTTATACACTTGGAAGTGCTGAAGATACTGGCGAGTCGAAGACTAAAGGAAATTTAAAATCTGGATATAAAGCAGATATGGTAATACTATCTGAGAATATATTTGATATAGATTGTGACGAAATCAAGAATGTGTTTGTCGAAAAAACGTATTTGGGTGGAGTTAAGGTCTACGATAAATATGAGTAATCAAATAGATAGTGAATAAAAAATAGCAAATAAAAAAGAGATGGAGATATCTAAATTTGATAATTCCATCTCTTTTTGCATTCATATAAAATCACTAGTCAAATTTGGATTAACAAGCTTGTATTAACCTAAATTTGCTGATAGTTTTTTAGCTAAATCCTGGCATATAGAGGTTATTGCCTTATCTAGAGATTGGATGTTAGAACCACTAGCTTGAGCAAAATGAGTATTACCACCACCATTACCATCAATTAACGATTTAATATTACTTATAGCAGAGCTTACATCAATGCCGCTTATCTTTTTGTTTTGGCTAATAGCTATTTGACATTGAGTTTCTGTTTTGTTTCCTAAGACAATAATATAAAGCCCTTCTTGACTAAGTGTTGTTGCTATTTCTTTAAGTAATTTGAAATCATAATTTTCGTAAGTTTGAGATATTAAGAAAATACCACCGAAATCTTGTCTTTTTCGCTTCAAGAAATATCTTTGGTATGCTATTTCTTTTTCTTCGAAGAATTTTATTTGATCGTTCAGGTCTTCGGTTTTTGATATCATGTGGTTTATATTTTTCTCTAGATTATCAAAATTAGAAGATGTTATAGCGAATAAATCGTTTAGTACTAAGCTTTGCTTTTGAAATATAGATAATGCTCTATGACCACATACGAAGTGAAGTCTCAATTTTCTATTTACCTTCTCGCTACGAATGATTTTTATCATACCTACTTCGCCAGTAGTAGATACATGCGTTCCGGCACATGGATTTTGCTCTAAAGAATCGATTTCTACAACTCTTATAAAATCGTAGTTATCGTATGAAGAGTCTAAATTTAGATGAGATAATTTTTTCTTGCTGAAATTTTTACAAGAAATTGATAAATTGCTAGAGATTATATCCTGACAAAGAGATTCTACCTTGTTTGTTTGCTCTACATTTAAACTATCAGTATCTAAATCTATGGTAGTTGTATTAGCTCCTATTTTAAAACCGACAGTATCTAGATTGTAAAGCTTGTTTATCGAATAAGATAATATATGTTGACCAGTGTGCTGCTGCATGTGATCAAATCTTTGTTTCCAATTTAATGAAAGATGGACGTTGGTTTCGGTTATATTTTCTGGTAGGACGTGGTATAACTTATCACCATCTTCTAGAGTTTCTATTAGAGAAATACCGTTTATACTTCCGTCCTCACAGGGCTGTCCTCCAGACATGTGAGGATAAAATATAGTTCGATCAAGTTCTATATAGTAGCGGTTGTTCTTTTTGAAACGATGAGTAATCTTAGCATCTAATTCAGTCAAATAAGGATTTGTTAAATAGTATTTTTTTGTTGTCATAGCTTACCTCCATTTTAAATCCAATTCGTCAGCTAATTTGACAGCCTCGGTTAGATAAGTATTCATATACGTTTTAGCTTCTGCTAAAAGCTGATTAGCTTCTGTTATTTTGTATTCGTTTTTTTCTTCTATTCCTTGCTTAAATAGTTTGAATGCTTCTAATTGCTTTTGAGCACCTCGTAGATATATCTGGTGCAATTGTCGAACATCATTAGTTTCTGGTTTTATATCACTTAATTCCTTTACAAAAGTTTCGTAAGTTGGAAGCGTAGACGTAGACAATAAGCTATACATTTTTTGATAATAAGCGTCAGTATCTTCTTCTTGAAGTGTGATTTGATTGAATTCGTTAATAGCATCAGATTCAAATTCTGATATTTTTAGCAAGTCTACATTTAGAAAATGTTTGAAGTCAGATTTTACTTCATTTTCACAACCTGTCATCAAAATCATAGAAATAGATATGAAAAAACAGAAAAATATATTTTTTTTAGAATAAACCATGTTTAAACCTCCTAATAAGTGCTATTATTATTTTAGCACTTATTAGAGGATTTGAAAACAAATGAAATAAACTCTAATGTATAAAGTGGCTAATAAATTAATTAAGAGAGGTAAAACGATGAAAAAATATGAGTATAAATTTATAAATTTGAGATTAAATGGAATGACGGATATGAGACTAACGAAAAAACACGAAGACCAATTAAATGAACTTGGAAAAGAAGGCTGGGACTTGCATCAAATGGTTCAACTAAAAGCGGCTAGAAATCTAATTGCGGTTATGAAAAAAGAGCAGGAGTGATAAAATGTGCATCTCTCAAATTATGGTGAATATTTTGACTATTGATGCAACATTACTAACTGATAGCGAAAAACGAGGCTATTACTACATTATGGCAGGTATGCTGCTTGTTATATGGGCATCTAGGCGATTTGGTAGGAAAAATAAACGTTGAATATATATGCATATCTAGAATAAAAATTCAAAAAACTATTGAAATTTATTTCCAGAAGATTTATAATTGAAGCAGAGGAGGGACGATACTAATGACAAATCAAAATCTAATCAATGTAACCTCTGAGATAGGCAAACTGAAAACGGTTTTATTGCACAGACCTGGAAAAGAACTCGAAAATTTAACTCCAGATGTGTTAGAAAGATTGTTATTTGATGATATTCCATATTTGAAGATAGCACAAGAAGAACATGATGCGTTTGCCAAAATCTTAAGAGATAATGGTGTTGAAGTACTGTATTTAGAGAATTTGGCAGCAGAGTCACTCATCAATGATGAGATAAGAACAGCTTTTGTAGAGGAATTTATTGCAGAAGCTAATATCAAAGGTGAAGAAACAGAAACTCAGGTGAAAGAATATTTGAAGCAATTCAATAATCAAGAACTTGTAGATAAAATGATGGCAGGAATCAGAAAAACAGAACTTGGTGAGATGAAATCTAAACATCTTTCTGGAATGGTTCATTCTGATTATCCATTTGTTGCAGATCCTATGCCTAACCTTTATTTTACTCGTGATCCTTTCGCGACTATGGGTGCTGGTATTACATTAAATCATATGAGAACAGAAACTAGAAATAGAGAAACTTTATTTGCGAAGTATATATTCAAATATCATCCTACTTATGGAAACGATCAGGTGAAAATCTGGTACGATAGAGATGAAACTACAGCTATAGAGGGTGGAGATGAGTTAGTACTTTCAGAGAAAGTAATTGCTATTGGTATATCCCAAAGAACAGATGCTGATTCTATAGAGAAATTAGCAGGAAGATTGTTAAATAATGGTCATAAATTTGAAACTATTTTAGCATTTGACATACCTAAGAAGAGAGCCTTTATGCACTTAGACACAGTGTTTACGATGGTTGATTATGATAAGTTCACAATTCATCCAGGAATTGAGGGACCACTTAGAGTGTTTGCTATAACAAAAAATCATGATGGAGGACTTCAGATTGAGGAAGAAGTAATGAATCTTGAAGAAATCTTAAAGAAACATTTAGAGCTTGATAATGTAACCTTGATTCGTTGTGCTGGCGGTGATAAAATAGATGCAGCTAGAGAACAGTGGAATGATGGTTCGAATACATTGGCGATTGCACCAGGTAAAGTAATCGTTTATTCTAGAAACTATGTAACGAACGAGATTCTTCAAAAGCATGGCATTGAGACATATGTTATGCCAAGTTCGGAGCTTTCAAGAGGTCGTGGGGGTCCACGTTGTATGAGTATGCCTCTAGTAAGAGAAGATTTGAAATAAAATAATTAATTGTATAATTCGAGGAGGAATTAACTATGGCATTTAACTTAAAAGGTAGAAATTTTTTAACATTGATGGACTTTTCTCCAAAAGAAATTAACTATTTTCTAGATTTAGCTAGAGATTTAAAGAGAGCTAAATATGCTGGTTACGAAAGACCAACATTGACAGGTAAAAATATCGCTTTGATATTTGAAAAGGCATCTACAAGAACTCGTTGTGCATTTGAAGTTGGAGCGAAAGATCAAGGTGCTAATGTAACTTATCTTGGACCAACTGGAAGCCAAATTGGTAAAAAAGAATCATTTGCCGATACAGCTCGTGTATTAGGTAGAATGTATGATGGTATTGAGTATAGAGGATTTTCTCAAAGAAACGTTGAAACATTAGCTGAGTATGCAGGAGTACCTGTATGGAATGGTTTGACTGATGAAGACCATCCAACTCAAATTTTAGCAGACTTCTTGACTATTCAAGAACATATAGACAAGCCACTTAACGAAATCAAATTTGTTTACGCTGGTGACGGAAGAAACAACATGGCTAATGCACTTATGATTGGTGCAGTTAAAATGGGTATGGACTTCAGAATTGCAGCTCCAAAATCATTATTCCCAGAAGAAGAATTAGTAGCTAAATGCCGCGAAGTTGCGGAAGAAACTGGAGCAAAAATCACATTAACAGAGAGCGTTGACGAAGCAGTAGCTGGCGTTGATGTAATCTACACTGATGTTTGGGTTTCTATGGGTGAAGCTGAAGAAGTATGGAAAGAAAGAATTGAATTACTTAGCCCATACCAAGTAAACATGGAAATGCTTGAAAAAACTGGTAATCCAAATGTAATATTTGAGCACTGCTTACCTGCATTCCACGACTTAAACACAGGTGTTGGTAAAGAAATTTACGAAAAATTTGGTTTAGAGTCAATGGAAGTAACTGATGAAGTATTCGAAAGCAAGCATTCAGTAGTATTTGATGAAGCTGAAAACAGAATGCATACAATCAAAGCAGTAATGGTTGCTACATTAGGAGCTCAATAAGAATTACTAAACGAGAATTGATAAGAGATCATAGCTCTTTAAAACTATATAAAAGGATAAAAAAGGGGTCGACATAGGCTCCTTTTTATTCTAAAATAATCTTAGGTAGTTTGAATTTGTGGGGAGGGTACTAAATGAAAAAAATAGTAGTGGCACTAGGAGGAAATGCGCTTCAGGCTGCAGGCAAACCAGCAACAGCAGAAGCACAATTAGAAGTAGTAAAAGAAACAGTTAGCTATTTAGCTGATATGATTGAAGAAGGCTATGAGGTGATAGTAGCTCATGGTAATGGACCTCAAGTGGGTAGAATTGTACTTCAAAATGAAGCAGCTAAAGAAGTTACACCAGCTATGCCTTTTGATGTTTGTGGATCTATGAGTCAAGGTATGATTGGATATCACTTGCAGCAAGCACTTGGAGTAGAACTTAGAAAACGTGGAGTAAAAAGACCAGTTACAACAGTTATTACTCAGGTAGTTGTAGATGAAGCGGACGATGCTTTCAAGGCACCAACTAAACCAATTGGTCCATTCTACACAAAAGAAGAAGCAGATGCTTTAATAGCTAAAAAAGGTTACGATATGGTAGAAGATGCAGGAAGAGGCTATAGAAGAGTTGTTGCATCTCCAATTCCAAAGAAAATAGTTGAAATTGAATCAGTTAAGACATTAATTGATGCTGAAAATATCGTTATTACAGTTGGTGGTGGCGGAATCCCAGTAATCGAGAAAGATAATGGAGATTTAGAAGGTGTTGCAGCTGTAATAGACAAAGATTTCGCATCTGAGAAATTGGCAGAAGATTTAGACGCTGATATGCTACTTATATTGACTGCTGTTGATAGAGTTGCTATAAACTTTGGTAAACCAGATCAAAAAGACTTAGCTGAAATCAACATTGAAGAAGCTAACAAATATATTGAAGAAGGACATTTTGCACCAGGAAGCATGCTTCCAAAAATAAAAGCAGCAATGAAATTTGCTGAATCAAAAACTGGAAGACGAGCTATAATAGCATCACTAGGAAAAGCTAAAGATGCTTTAGTTGGTGAATCTGGAACATGCATAGTTAAATAATTTAAATTGGGGTAGGGGATAAAAGTCTCTTACCCTTTATTTTTTTATGAGAAGAAGGTGCTGGTAAAATGAGTCAGTTGGTGAAGTGGAATATAATTTTCATAGTCAGTATACTGATGATGCATCAAGGACATGTAGTTGGGTTATTAGCAGTTTTATTGCTAATTTTTTTTATAGATAAAAAAATGTTATATAAAGATAGGATAATAACAACTTTAATTATATTGCTAATTATATGTTTGAGAATAGTAATTGCAGAAAATACTGTAGAAAAAAATTTTAAAGAATATGAAATTAGCAGTATATTTAAAATAGTAGACATAAAGGGAAGCGAATCATACATAATAAAAGAAATATCTAGAAAACAGAATGTAGAAATTAGACGAGATATAAATGAAAAAACAAAAATGAGTTTATTCAATCCAAATCATCATAGTGGAAAATATCTGATGTATGCAGAGGAAAAACTTAGAATAGGAGATATCATACAAATTAGAGGCAAATCAAAAGCGGCTAGGCAGTATAGAAATAGAGGTTTATTTGATTACAATAGATATTTGAAAATTAGAGGAATTGATTCGATTTTATACCCTAAAGATTTAAAACTTCTAAAAAGAAAACCAAATATAGTAGAAAATATAAGACAGAAATATATAGATTCTGTTATTAGAACAAGCGAATATATTGCAAAAGATTATAGGGGAATATATCAAAAACTTTTAAGTGGAAGAAACTTTGAAAAGTCTAGTGGAGAAGATAAGTATCGTAGCGCTGGATTAGCTCATCTTCTAGCTATATCAGGTCTGCATATAGGTGTTTTGTATTTTCTGATAGAAAAAATGCTGATATTGCTTAAAATAGAACGTTTCTACAGGGGAAGTGTTGAGATTTTATTGTTGCTTTTCATATCAACAATACTCATAAATTCGATAACTGTTTATAGGACATCTATAGTTCTTATTATAATAATACTTGGAAAGATGTTTCATAAGAGAACAGAATTTTTTTCTAGCTTATCAATTACTAGCTTTCTTTTGCTTTCAGTACAGCCGTATTATATATACGATGTTGGGTTTCAGCTTACGTTTGCAGCTATGTTGGCTATAGGTTTATTCAATCGAAGAATAAAGCCAAAATTAAGAGAAAACCAAATGTATGAATTTTTAATTTTCCCGCTATGGATTCAATTATTCATATTACCGATTGTACTATATCATTTTCAAGAAATACATATAGCGACATTAGTTTTAAATATAATGGTAGTCCCATTTTTTATAATATTAATTGCCAGTTCGTATGCACTTTTAACTTTTGGTTTCATTCGAATGATTGCTATAGGACTAAGTTTTATAATAAATGGAGTATTTTATTACAATGATATTTGCATAGAGTGGATTTCAAATATATTACCACTTGAAATGGATGCTTGCAATTTAGGGGTGAAAGCAAATATTTGCTATTATGTATTCATAGTATTATTTCTATATGGAGATAGGATAAATATAGAAAATAAACTTTGCCAGAAGGCTCATTTATGGGAAAAATGTAAGGAGATATTTATTTATGCATCGCTTATAGCGATATGCATAGAACCCATAGTGACATATATCAATCCGCTAATCAAAATTCATATTCTTGATGTGGGTCAAGGTGATGGCATATTGATAGAATATAAAGGTGAAAATTACATGATAGATAGTGGTGGTGATAGAAGAAATATCGGAAGGGCATTTGAAAGAAACTTAAAACCATATTTATATAAAAATGGAAAGCTACCTATAAAATATTTTTTTGTATCGCATTTCGATTACGACCATTATGGAGCACTAAGTGAAGGAATGGGACGTATTCCTATAAAATATATAATTACATCACCATATACTTCCAAAAAAGAGGCATATAAGGCATTTGTTAAATCAGCACATAGTGCAGGTGTAAAAACGAAACGAATGGCTTTAAATCAAAAAATAGATGCATCACCGAGGATTCAAATTGAAGTGATTGGTCCCGATTCAATGGATGAAGACGAAAATAACAATTCACTTGTATTGTTACTGAAGGCATATGATAAAAAAATTCTGTTCACAGGCGATATGAGTATACGTGAAGAATGTAAAATTAGAGATAGATTATATTGTGAAAATATAGATATATTAAAGGTAGGTCATCATGGGAGCGATAGTTCTACTTCAGAAGATTTTTTAGAATCAGTTGATCCTGAGATAGCACTTATATCGGTAGGAGCAAATAATAGTTACGGGCATCCATCTGATGATGTAATAGATAGATTAGAAAGACGAGGAATAGATATATATAGAACAGATAGAGATGGAGAAATAATATTAACTTTAGGACCTAGGTGTTGTATAATAGAAACATATGCCCAGAGGCAAAGAAGAAGTGAAAATATAGAGATGTTGTTCTATTTGAGCTATATCGTAATTGTGGGAGAGATGTTAGTATGTACTATAAAAAGTACTTAAGTGATGTGAAAAACAAAAAATTGAAACCGTTAGTATTGATATACGGAGAAGAACTATATATATTGGAAAAGATAATGGATGCTATAAAATCAAGCTATGTAGATGAGCAATTCGAATCGCTCAATTATATAAAGGTTGATGGAAAAACAGGGTCTCTTTCATCTATAATAGAGCAAGCAGAGCAAATGCCATTTATGAGTGAAAAAAAGCTCATGATAATACAGGACCTTAATCTATTCAGCCAAAGTATGGAGGGAGAAGAGTCTTTCTATAAATACTTAGAAAGTACTAATCAATCTACATTGATGGCATTTGTACTCAAAGATTATAGCTTAGATAAGAGAAAAAAGGTATTTAAAGCTATAAAGAAATATGGACAGATTATAGAATTGCCGAAACTAAAGAGTCCTGAATTATCTAAGTGGATAGGAGCACAATTACAAAAAGAAAAGAAGGAAATAGCTAGTAGAGATTTGAATTATATGATAGAAGCTATCGGATATTTAGATCGAAATAGTGAAAAGAATTTATTTGATGTCAAGCATGAATTAGATAAGTTAATAGATTATTTAGAAGATGAGATTTATGTAAAGAAAGAATCTATAGATGCAGTATTTGTAAAATCCCTTCAGAATAACATATTTGCATTGGTAGATAATGTAGTTGAAAATAGAAAAGAGAAGGCTTTAGGGCTACTTGATGATATGTTATTAGCAAATGAGCCTGTAAATAGAATACTTTTCATGATTATAAAGCAATATAGAAACTTGTTGTTTTCAAAAGCATTGGTAGCTAAAGGATATTCGCAAAAAGAAGTTGCGGAGAAGTTAAAGGTTCATAGTTTTGTAGCTTCGAAATTGGTAGCCCAGCAACAAAAGGTAAAGCTAGCAGATTTGAAGAGATCATATACTCTTTGTTTAGAGGCTGATAGAAATTTAAAGATGGGAAAGCTTGAACAAAAATTAGCTTTAGAAGTTTTGATTGCAAAGTTATAGATAATAGGTATTGTTTAATAAATTAGAAAATAATAAACGAAAAAGAGGCGAGACTTCATATGAAGTTTCGCCTCTTTGATATGTTAATTACATAGCTTTGTTCATTCTTTTAGTTAAACGACTAACTTTTCTTGAAGCAGCTTGCTTACTAAGAATGTTTTTAGCAGCAGCCTTATCTAAGTACTTTTCAACTGTTCTTAAATATGCTTTTGCCTCATCCATATTATCTTGTTCCAAAGCTAATTCGAATTTCTTGATATAAGTCTTGATTCTAGACTTTTTCGTTCTGTTATTAGCTGTTTTGCTAGCAGTAACCAATATTCTCTTCTTAGCAGATTTGATATTTGCCATCCTGCTCACCTCCTTATATTCAACTGACAAAACTAATTTTAACATGACAAGGGGAGAATTGCAAGCTAAATATAGAGAAACATCGGATTAAATTTCTTTTTTTTTCAATTTAAAAATGATATAATGGGGAGAGTATGGATTCTGTAAGTTTTAGAGCTTGAAAAAACGCAAATCAAAAAAAGCAAAGGTGATGATCAAAATGACAGAAAACAAAGTATCTTGGAAAGCAGAAGCCTTAGATTGGGCAAAGAGTATAGCGATAGCGGTGGCTATAGGCCTTTTTATAAAGACCTTTATATTTAATACAACATATGTAGATGGTCACTCAATGAATCCTACCCTACATAATGGGGATAGGCTAATAACAGCTAAGATAGTTTATTATTTTGGAGATCCAGAAGTTGGTGATATAGTAGTACTTCATGCACCAGATCGTGATGATGCAGATTATATCAAACGTATAATTGGAGCCCCTGGAGATGAAATTTTGATTCAAGATGGTAAAATTTATAGAAACGGGACTGCGCTAGAAGAACCTTATATTGAAAAAGATATACATACATATGGTGAATATGTAGAAGGAGAGACTATTAAAGTACCAGAGGATAAATACTTTGTTGTAGGTGACAATAGAGTCAGAGGAGCATCTAAAGACAGCAGATATTTTAAATCAGTAGATAAAGAATTGATAAAGAGCAAAGCAGTATTTAGATATTATCCTTTCAACAACATGGGATCAGTACAATAAATTATTAGAGTAACAAGTGGATGGAGGAATAGATAAGACATGAGCAAATTTAATAATCAAAAGTATATTCGTAACTTTTCAATTATCGCTCATATCGATCATGGAAAGTCAACTTTGGCAGATAGATTGATAGAAAAGACAGGATTGCTTACGCAAAGAGAGATGAAAGAACAAGTTCTAGATAATATGGATTTGGAAAGAGAAAGAGGAATTACAATAAAGCTACAAACTATAAGACTAGTATACAAGGCAAATGATGGACAAGAGTATTTGCTAAATCTTATAGATACACCAGGACATGTCGATTTCACATACGAAGTATCTAGAAGTTTGGCAGCTTGCGAAGGTGCGGTTTTAATAGTGGACGCAGCACAGGGAATAGAAGCTCAAACACTAGCGAACACATATCTAGCGCTAGATCAAGATTTGGAAATCATGCCAGTTATAAACAAGATAGACTTACCAAGTGCTAGACCGGATGAAATCAAATTGGAGATAGAAGATGTTATAGGATTAGATACAGAGGGTATTCCTCTTATATCGGCCAAAGATGGAACTAATATAGAACAAGTACTAGAGGCTATAGTAGAAAACATACCTGCGCCAGAAGGTGATGTAGAGGCGCCGCTGAAGGCACTTATATTTGATTCATTCTATGATAGCTATAGAGGTGTTATAGCTGATATTAGAGTAGTAGATGGAAGTGTAAAGGTTGGAGATAAAATTAAAATGATGGCTTCAGAAAGAGAGTTTGAAGTAACAGAAGTTGGTATATTTGCGCCTAAAATGGTTCCTACAAAGCAATTGTCAGCCGGAGAAGTTGGTTATTTGACAGCTAGTATGAAAGATGTTAGAGACGCTAAAGTTGGTGATACTATAACACTTGCTAAGGATGGGACGGATGAACCTCTAGAAGGATACAAAGAAGTAAACTCTATGGTTTATTGTGGAATCTATCCAGCGGAAGGTGAAGATTACAACAATGTACGTGAAGCACTTGAAAAACTTCAAGTGAATGATGCGGCATTTGTATTTGAGCCAGAGACATCAGTAGCTCTTGGATTTGGATTTAGATGTGGTTTCCTAGGATTATTGCACCTTGAAATCATACAGGAGAGACTAGAGAGAGAGTTTGATTTAGATATAATTACTACAGCACCAGGTGTTATATACAATATAATGAAGACAGATGGTCAAATGATACAACTTCAGAACCCATCAGATCTGCCACCAGTGCAGGAAATAGATTATATGGAAGAACCAATGGTAAGAGCAAATATCATGACACCAACTGATTTTGTTGGACCAATAATGGACCTTTGCCAAAACAAGAGAGCCATATTTAAAGATATGGAGTATATAGAAGAAACTAGAGTTATAATGCACTATGAAATCCCATTGAATGAAGTTATATACGATTTCTTTGATGCACTTAAATCAAAGACTAAAGGATATGCTTCGCTTGATTATGAACTTATAGGATACAAGAGATCAGAGCTAGTTAAGTTAGATATACTGATAAACAAAGAATTAGTGGATGCATTCTCTATAATAGTACACAAAGAGAAAGCTTATGAAAGAGGAAGATCTATAGCTGAAAGACTTAAAGAAGTTATACCAAGACATATGTTTGTAGTACCTATTCAGGCTAGTGTTGGTACAAAGGTAATAGCTAGAGAGACTATAAGAGCTATGAGAAAAGACGTACTTGCCAAATGTTATGGTGGAGATATTTCTAGAAAGAAAAAACTTCTTCAAAAACAGAAAGAAGGAAAGAAGAGAATGAGAAATGTGGGTAGCGTAAACGTTCCACAAGAGGCATTCTTAGCTGTATTAAAATTTGACGAAAAATAATAAAACGGGGAGATTGGCAAAAGCCACTCCCTTTTTATTGATTTTGTTTG
This sequence comes from Tissierellales bacterium, assembly GCA_025210965.1. Taxonomy (NCBI): domain Bacteria; kingdom Bacillati; phylum Bacillota; class Tissierellia; order Tissierellales; species Tissierellales bacterium. The sequence goes on along the minus strand of JAOAQY010000090.1, from coordinate 7,931 downwards.
TGCAAAAAGGAGATAGAAAATATGAAAATAGGAGTTTATATACATATTCCATTTTGTAAATCTAAGTGTAAATACTGCGATTTTGCATCATATCCAAGTCAGTTTAAAAATAGAGAAAAATACTTTGAAGCTCTAAAAAAAGAAATATCACTTAGAAGTGAAAAAGCCAAAAGTATATTAGATGATGAAGAAAATATAGAAATTGACACTATATACATAGGTGGTGGAACTCCTAGTATAGTAGAACCTAAGTATATAGAACAAGTGATAGAATGCTTGAAATCAGAATTTGATTTATCTAATTGCAGAGAATTTTCCATAGAGATGAATCCGAATACTGTTACAGAGGATAAAATACTATCATATAAGAATATGGGGGTAAATAGATTTAGTTTGGGACTTCAGAGTACAAATGACGACCATCTCAAAGCGATAGGTAGATGCCATAAGTACAGTGATTTTCTAAATGCCATAAATATAATAAAAAAATGTGGTATAGAAAATATAAATGCAGATCTAATATATAATTTACCAGATGAGACGCTTGAAGATGTAATAAACGATATAGATAGATTGGCATCACTAGATATACAGCATATATCATTTTACAGTTTGACATTAATGGAAGAAACCCCTCTTTATAATCTATATATAGAAGGAAAATTAAATATGCCAGATGAAGAGCTAGAAAGAGATATGTATCATAAAGGTATAGCTAGGCTTAAAGAAAAAGGATTTTACCAATATGAAATTTCGAATTTTGCTAGAAGTGAAAGAGAGTGCAAGCACAATATAATATATTGGGAGACAAAACCCTATATTGGACTAGGTTTAGCTGCACATAGTTATTTTGATGACCGAAGATGGGGTAATGAATCTGAATTTGATAAATATATTAATTTGGTTGAGAAAAATACATTGCCGGAAATAAAAGAAAGTATAGAGCATATAGGAAGAGACGAGAAGATATTTGAGTATCTTATGCTAAATTTACGAATGACAAAGGGTTTTGAATTGGATGACTATGAGTCGAGATTTGGAGCTGAATTGGATGATGAACATATAAAAATATTTGAAAAACTGATAGATGAAGAACTCATAGAAAAGACTAGAAAAGGCTATAAATTGAGCATAAAGGGAATGGACTTATCAAATTATGTATTTGAGCAATTGATGGATTTTTAAAAAAAATTGTCGAAAGTATTGACAAAAATATTTTTTGATGTTATTTTATAGGAGAAGTAGTTAGCACTCATAAGTACTGAGTGCTAATAACAAAATGGAGTGATCGTTATGGCAATAGATAAAAGAAAACTTGCTATATTAAATGCCATTATCCAAAACTATATATTGAAAGGAGAGCCTATTGGTTCAAGAACACTTTCAAAGTCTTCGGATTTGGGCGTTAGTTCAGCAACTATAAGAAACGAGATGTCAGACTTAGAAGAACTTGGTTTTTTGGAAAAAACGCATACATCTTCTGGAAGAATTCCATCGGATAAAGCCTATAGATATTATGTAGATCACCTCATTCGAGTGAATATGACAGAGTTTTTAGAACGAGAGAAGATGAAACGCGAGCTATTTGCAGAAATGCAACAATTAGATCAAGTGATAAAAAGCGGTACTAAAATACTTTCGCAATTCACGAAATATACTTCAATTGCGATGACACCGCAGCTAGCTATGACCAAGTTGAAACATATACAGCTAGTACCGGTAGATGAATCAAAAGTTTTGGTAGTATTAGTTACGGATACTGGAATAGTGAAAAATGCATTTTTTAGAATAGACAAAGAAATTCCAGCCGAACATTTGACCATAATATCCAATTTCTTGAATGATAAATTTTCAGGACACTATATAAGTGATATAAATCAAGAGTTTAGTGAAAAGGTTCTAAGAGAACTACTAGAGGTGAAAGATTCATTTAGTCAAGTAGCTCCTCTTATAAACGAATCTATAGACAAACTTGATCAAATCAATATAGTATCTGAAGGACTCACAAATCTATTTAACTACCCAGAGTATGGGAGTATAGAGAGGGCTAGGGAAATCCTAGAATTTATTGGAGATAGAGATAGAGTTATAGAACTGCTAAATAGTCACAGAGATACAGAACCAGGAAAGATTATAACTGGAAAAGGCTCCAATGAAGCATCAAAAGTTGACATTATAATAGGTAGTGAAAATGCTCAGAATCAGCTGAAAGATTGTAGCTTAATAACAGCGACATATTCTCTAGATGGTAGAGAGGTTGGTAAAATAGGAGTAATAGGACCTAAAAGAATGAGATATGCTAATGTAATTCAAGTAATACAAGCATTGGTCTTAGATATAAATGACATATTAGATAATTTCTATAAGAAAAATAAGTAGTCAGGAAGGTGAGCAAAGATGTCGAAAGAGAAAAAAGAACAAAAGGCTCAAGAATGTGAAGAGGAAACTCTAGAAGCTGAGGAAACAGAAGAGCAGGTAGAGGAAGAAAAAACTGACAAAGAGCAGGAGAAAAAAGAAGTAGAAGCGAGTCCAGAAGAAGAATCATTTAAGGAGAGACTTGTTAGACTACAAGCAGATTTTGCAAATTTCAAAAAGAGAACAGAAAGAGAAAAATCTGATATTTACAAATATGCTGCAGAAGGTGTTATGGAAGACTTGCTTCCTACATTAGATAATTTTGAAAGAGCTCTTACAGCAGCAGAAACTGAGTCAGACTCTGAAGATGGTTTCTGTGAAGGTATGAAGCTAATATATACAAGCTTTGTTGAAACACTTCAAAAGCATGGACTTAAAGAAATAGAAGCAGAAGGTGCTTCGTTTGATCCTCAAAAACATCACGCAGTAATGCAAGCAGAAGTAGAGGGTGTAGAAGCAGATACAGTAGTAGAAGTATTCCAAAAGGGATATAGTGTAAAAGATAAAGTAATAAGACCAAGCATGGTAAAGGTCGCACGATAAATAAAAAAAGACGTTGGAGGTAATTTGATATGAGTAAAGTAATAGGAATAGACTTAGGAACAACAAATTCATGTGTAGCTGTAATGGAAGGTGGAGACGCAGTAGTAATACCAAATACAGAGGGAAATAGAACTACGCCATCTATCGTAGCATTTACAAAAGACGGAGAAAGATTAGTAGGGGAAACTGCAAAGCGTCAAGCGATTACAAACCCAGACAATACTATTATTTCTATCAAGAGACATATGGGAACAGATCACAAAGAAGTAATTGATGGTAAAACTTATACACCACAAGATATATCAGCTATGGTTCTTCAAAAATTAAAAGCTGATGCAGAGAGTTACTTAGGTGAAACAGTTACAGAAGCGGTAATTACAGTACCAGCTTATTTCACTGATAGCCAGAGACAAGCAACTAAAGACGCTGGAAGAATTGCTGGATTAGACGTAAAGAGAATCATCAACGAGCCTACAGCAGCATCACTTTCATACGGACTTGATAAAGAAGATGAGCACCAAAAAATCATGGTATTTGACTTAGGTGGTGGTACATTTGACGTATCAGTACTAGAACTTGGTGATGGAGTATTTGAAGTATTAGCTACTAAAGGTGACAATCACTTAGGTGGAGATGACTTTGACGAGGCAGTTATGAACTACTTTGTAGCAGAGTTCAAACGTGAAAATGGGGTGGATTTAACTAGCGACAACATGGCTATGCAGAGACTTAAAGAAGCAGCAGAAAAAGCTAAAAAAGAGCTTTCAACTACAATGACAACAAATGTCAACTTGCCATTTATCACAGCTAATCAAAATGGACCAATGCACATGAACTTAGATCTTACTAGAGCTAAATTTGATGAGCTTACGGCAGCATTAGTGGAGAGAACAGCAGGACCAACAAGAGCAGCACTTAGCGATGCAGGTATTGCTACTGGTGAAATTGACAAAGTAATATTAGTTGGTGGTTCTACTAGAATCCCAGCAGTACAAGATGCAGTTAAGAAAATTACAGGAAAAGATGCTCATAAAGGAGTTAACCCAGATGAGTGTGTTGCACTTGGAGCAGCTATTCAAGGTGGAGTTCTTAGTGGAGAGGTTAAAGACGTATTGTTATTAGACGTTACACCACTTACATTAGGTATCGAAACATTAGGTGGAATTGCTACACCACTTATCGAGAGAAATACTACTATTCCTACTAAGAAGAGTCAAGTATTCTCTACAGCAGCTGACAATCAAACAGCAGTTGACATTCACATCGTTCAAGGTGAGAGAAAAATGGCAGGAGACAACGTAACACTTGGTAGATTCCAGCTTACAGGAATTGCACCAGCTCCTAGAGGAATTCCTCAAATTGAAGTAACATTTGATATCGATGCCAATGGTATAGTAAATGTTTCTGCTAAAGACTTAGGTACAGGTGCAGAGCAAAAAATCACTATCACAGCATCTACAAACCTTTCAGAAGATGAGATCAAAAAGAAAGTATCAGAAGCAGAGCAATTTGCAGAAGATGACAAGAAGAAAAAAGAAGGTATCGAAATCAGAAACAATGCTGATTCTACAGTATACCAAACTGAGAAGACTTTAAAAGACTTAGAAGGCAAGATTTCAGAAGAAGACAAAAATGAAGTTCAAGCTAAGGTAGAAGAGCTTAAAAAAGCTATCGAAGCAAACAACTTAGATGATATGAAAGCTAAGACTGAAGCAGTAACAGAGACATTCGGAAAAGTTTCTCAAAAAATGTATGAGCAAGCTGCAGCACAACAACAAGCAGCAGGAGCACAAGGTGCTGGCGCTCAAGGCGGAGCAGGAGCTCAAGACGACAATGTGGTTGATGCTGACTATGAAGTAGTAGACGATAAATAGAAATTACTAGAGAGACTAAAAATCGCAAGATATAGTTCTTTGAAATAAAACTTACAAGCTAACGGTCAAAAATCTTGACCGTTAGCTTGTATTCTTACGCAAAATAAGTTATAGTGTAATGTAGACTATAGATAAAAAAACCTTATATGAGGTGAAGATGAATAATGGAAAAAAGAGATTATTATGAAGTGCTTGGTGTCGCAAAAGATGCCGACGAAAAATCGATAAAAAGTGCATATAGAAAAATTGCAAAAAAGTATCACCCTGATTTAAACAAAGACAATCCAGATGCTGAAGATAAGTTTAAAGAAGCCAATGAAGCGTATGAAGTCTTGGGAAATGCAGAAAAAAGACAAAGATACGATAGATTCGGACACGCAGGAGTAAATGGACAAGCTGGCGGTGGTGCTGGTGGATTCGGAGGATTTGAAGGTTTCGAAGGATTTGGTGGCTTCGAGGACATATTCGATATGTTTACAGGTGGATTCGGCTCATCATCTAGAAGAAGAGGACCTAGAAAAGGTGCTGATATTCAGATGAGAGTAGATATAAGCTTTAAAGATGCTGCATTTGGAACGGAAAAAGAAATATCATTTAGAAGACAAGATGATTGTTCTGTTTGTCATGGAACAGGAGCTAAACCAGGTACTAGCAAGAATACTTGTAGCAAATGTCATGGAACAGGAAAGATAAATGTTAGACAAAATACTCCGCTTGGAGCTATGATGACACAGAGAACTTGTGATCAATGTCATGGAGCAGGTCAGGTTATAGAATCACCTTGTGAAAACTGTCATGGAACTGGATACGAGAAAAAGAAAAAGAAAGTTACTCTTAAAATACCAGCTGGAGTGGATACAGGTTCAGTAATTCCGCTTAGAGGAGAAGGTGAACCGGGTACACTTGGAGGCCCTAGAGGGGATCTTTATGTGTATATCAATATATTGCCGCACGAAATATTCCAAAGAGATGGAAATGACGTGCACATAGTTATGCCTATAAGCTTTGTACAAGCAGCACTGGGCGATGAGATTGAAGTACCTACATTAGAAGGAAAAGTTAAATACAAGATATCAGAGGGAACACAGTCTGGAACTGTATTTAGACTCAAAAATAAAGGTATCGTAAGTCTTAGAGGCTATGGTAAGGGAGATCAGTATGTAACGGTAGTCGTTGAAGTACCAAAGAGTCTGAATGAAACTCAGAGGTCAGCCCTTAGAAAATACGCTGAAACTACAGGTGATATGGTGAATGAGCAGAGAAAGAACTTTTTCGAAAAGGTGAAAGACGTTTTTAACTAAAGGATAAACCAAAAAGGATGTGGAAAGATGAAGTGGATTGAAGTGCAAGTCAAAACGACCACAGAGGCTTCAGAAATTGTTACAAATTTACTTTATGAATCAGGAGCAGAGGGACTAGTTATAGAAGATCCTCACACTATATTTGAGCTTGAAAAGAAACCTGGTGATTGGGACTATGTCGATGAAGAAATCAACAATTACGATTTCGAAGGCGTAGTTATCAAAGGTTATCTTGAAGAAGCAAACGATTTAGTGGACAAGATTGATTTATTAAAGCAAAATATAAAGTTAATCGAAAGCTACGGCATCGACTATGCACCAGGTGAAGTATCTATCAGTGAGATAGAAGATTCAGACTGGGCAGAAGAGTGGAAAAAATACTATAAGCCTGCGAGAGTAGGAGAGCATTTGATTATCAAGCCAACGTGGGAAGAATTTGACACGCAAGAAGGCGACATAGTAATCGATATCGATCCAGGCATGTCTTTTGGTACTGGTACACACGAGACTACTCAGATGTGTATGCAGCAATTAGAAAAAAATGTTCATCAACACGATACAGTTATAGATGTAGGGTGTGGAACAGGAGTACTAGCTATAGCAGCTGCTAAGCTTGGTGCTATCAATACTTTGGCAATAGATCTTGATGAAGATGCTGTAAGAGTTGCTAAAGAAAACGTAGAATTAAATGGAGTAAAAAATAGAATTAACGTTAAGCATGGAAATCTGTTAGACATGGTTGATTTACAAGCTAACGTAATAGTTGGAAACTTATTAGCTGAGATAGTTGTGATGCTTGCAGATGGAATTAGAAAATTCTTGGAAGATGATGGAACATTTATATCATCAGGTATCATATTAGAAAAAGTGGATATGGTAGTAGAAGCTCTAGAAAGAAACGACTTAGAAGTAGTAGAAATCCAAAAAATGGGAGAATGGGCGTGCATAGTATCACGACCAAAAGCCTAATATGAGAAAGTTTTTTGTATCTTCTGATCAGATTGATGGTCAGAAGATTTTTCTAGAAGAAGAATCATATAAACACATGATTCAAGTGCTCAGAATGGAAATCGGAGACGAAATGTGGATATCAGATGGAGAATCTATGGAGTATTTTTGTTCTATAGAATCAATAGACATAGATGAAAAAACTCTAATATTGGCTATATCTGAAACTAGAGAGTTTAGTGTAGAGTCACCACTAGATATTTGCCTTTGTCAAGGACTTCCAAAGTCTGACAAAATGGACATGATAGTACAAAAAAATACAGAGCTAGGTATAAATACTATAATTCCACTAGCTATGGAAAGATCCATAGTGAAATTAGATGCAAAGAAATCAGCGAAAAAATGCGATAGATGGCAAAAAATAGCTCAAGAAGCTGCAAAGCAATCAAAGCGCAACAAAATACCAACTATAGAAAGTGTACGAAAACTTCCAGAATTATTGAAAACAATAGAGGATGGAATCATATTAGTACCTTATGAAGATGAGAAAAAACAAACCCTAAAAGAAACACTCAAATCACTAGATAGAAACAAGAAAATTTATATAGTGATAGGACCAGAGGGTGGATTTGAGGAATCAGAGATTGATATGTTGAGAAATCACGGTGCAAAGATATTGTCACTTGGACCAAGAATTTTGAGAACTGAGACTGCAGGTCTTATGATTCATTCTATATTGCAATACGAACTTGGCGATGTAGGGGAAAGCAAATCATAAGAACGAAAGAAAAACAAAAAGCAATGAATCATTTACGATTTTTAAGGATAGACTTAAAATACGAAGAAGTAT
>JAOAQY010000089.1 GCA_025210965.1 Tissierellales bacterium | reverse complement strand
TTTATCCCTGCATCAACTGGTAAGTTTATATTTACTGGTTCTACAAAGCTATTACGTGCCTTTACTCGCTAATTTTAATCACAATTATATTTTGTATTTTTTGTATTTATCATCTAGTTTACTATACAATTAATTATATTTGTGTGTAGGTTATGTATTCTTATTGTAAGATATATTGCCTTTAACCATCTACATTGCTATAATCTCAATTGAGTTAGTTATGAAAGGATGGATTAATAATTATGAATATGACAAAAAACAAAAATGGAAATCTGATTGAGTTCCAACCTCTTGGAAATTTTAATGCTGGTAAAGCAAACCACACTCTATACTCTTGTGTAAACGAAATTATCGCTAATTTCCCCAAAGAAATAGTTTTGGTAAAAAATAAGTGCAAAGTTCCAATTAGTACATGGAAAGCTGATCATGAATTCGACAACTCTAAACCTGGTGTTTACAAATTTATCGGATATCTCTCTGATGAATACAAAGCATTAAAGGAAAAAATTAGTGAAATTCAAATTTTGGTTTACGTGCATTAATGTCAATATTCATATTATGAAAATCTAATATATAACATTACTTTTATCAGTGAGTCTAAATAATCAAGCGATATGATTATTTGCAGCTACATGCCTCACTACCCAACCTACACGAAGAGGCTGAGTAAAAATAGATAACTCTATTTTTACTCAGCCTCTTTTATAACATAACTTTACATCTCGTTACTTTAACATTTAAATTACTTAATTTTAAATCGTTCTATGGATTCTTGTAAATTTCCTGCAAGGTCTGCAAGTATTTCACTAGACCTCTCAATCTCTTGCATAGATGCTGCTTGTTCTTCTGTAGTAGCTGATGCTTGCTCTGTTGATGCAGCATTTTCTTCTGCAATTGCAGATAAATGCTGTAAGCTATCTAATATTTCAACTTTCTTAGCTTCCATAGTCGTTCCAGACGTATTTAGATGAGTCACTTCTTCGTATACTCTTTCTATAGCCTTTTGAATTTCTCTATACTTTGTCTCGGTCTCATTCACTATGATGGCTTGTTCTTCTGCTATATGTGCTACTTTTTCAATAGTGCTAACAGCCGAATCAGAATTAGATAGTAATTCTTTAACCATAGCATCAATCTCTTTAGTTGAGTTTGCAGACTGCTCGGCAAGTTTTCTTATTTCATCTGCTACCACAGCAAAACCTCTGCCGTGTTCACCAGCACGAGCAGCTTCTATGGCTGCATTTAAAGCTAATAGATTAGTTTGTTGTGCTATTGAAGATATCATAGCACTAGCTTCACCAATTTTGTTTGAACTTTTATTTGTATTTCCTATAACTTCTTTTATCTCAAAATTAGCTTGTCCACTTTCCATTGTTTTTTCAATCAAATCTTTTAGTATATTCAAACCTTCCTTAACTTTATCATCTACTACATTAGATGCACTATTAAGCGAATCGATATACCCTTTATTGTCGTCAATCAATACTCCTAGCTCATCTGCTTTTGCTGCTCCACCTTCTGTTTCTTCAGCTTGTTCCGAAGCTCCTCTTGCTATATCTTCTATAGTGCGCGCTACCTCTTCCGACGCTGACGCTGATTGCTGACTCGTTGCAGTAAATTCCTGACTTGTAGCAGTCACTTTTTGTGAAGCTTCAGTTACTTGATCAGCAAAGATTCTCAAATTTTCTATTACACCTTGAATACCTCTCGCTATATCTCCCATTTCATCTCTTCTAGTTAGGAATTTATCGTCAACATCTTCTCGCAAATCTAAATCACTAATTCTTTGTGCGTATAAAAGAGTCTTATTTAAAGGTCTAGATATAGTTCGACCAACCACTAAAGATGCTATTCCACCAATTATTATAGCAAATATAAATATTATTACGCTTGTAGTTCTAAGCGATGAAGTGGCTCTAAACGCTTCTGATTCTTGAAGTTCTATTACCAAACCTATAGCTCTTCCACCAAATTGTACTACCTCTAAATGACCTAGTACTCTTTCATTTTCATAGTTTCTGTATGAATCTGATTTTTTGAAGTCAAAATCATTTTGAACCATAGCTTCTTTTAATGATTCAAATGCCTTAGTATTTATAATTTCTTTATTTGAAGCATTTTCCTTAAATGAACCTCTGAGTGTATTTGTAAGTAATTTCCCGCTTGAATCAATTAAGTATGCATCTGAAGATGTTCCTAAACTTTCCAAGCCACCGTGAACAATTGAATCTAAAGCTTCTTCATCAATCATCAAGTTCAATGTTCCAGCAAGTTTGCCGTTATATCCATTTTCATAAACTGGTGATGAAAGAACCATTACATTGGCATTCACAACATCAGAATAAAATAACTCTGACCAGTTTTGCTCTCCTTCAAGAGCTACTTTAACATAAGCACGCTTAGAAAAATCTGCTGATTCTAATGTACCTTTATTGACTGAAGCAAATATACATGATCCTTTGTCATCAGTCAAAAACACGTCTGTAAATCCATACTCCTTGACAGCCTGCATCATAGACTCATTTAAATTATTATAACTCGCATACCAAAGTGTGCTAAATGCACCTTCTTTATTTCTCGCACGAATTCCTTGGTACACATCCTCTAATTTCGATAATACTCTACCATCTCCCTCAATTCGGTAAAAATATTCATCTAATTCAACTGCCGTTCTGTCTCCAAACAATGCAGCACTTTTGAACACTTCATTCTCAATCATCTTGCTTGAATTATAAAAATTAAATACAGATAATACCAATACTGGCAATAGTCCCGCCAAACCAACTAGCCACAATAGCTTATACTTAAGCTTCATATGTCTCATCGACGAAGGTGCCTTTACCATACTAATCGCTTTCTTTAAATCAAATGATTTACCCTTAAATGGATTTTTTTTAACTACAGCCTTAGCTTTCTTAAAATTCAGTTTTTTCAAGCCATCTACTGGCTTTTTGAAGTTAACTTTCTTCATCCCCTCTCCCCTTTCTTCTCAAACCTTTTTTCAATATACACCTATCATCATTTTAGAGTTAATCGTGACAAATGTCAAAGCAGTTTTTTCTTTATAAAAATATTTTTTCCACTCATACATTAATTTCTGTTTTTCATGCTTAAAAAATAGCCTTTCATGCAATTGCTCTGATTTTTATTCTCAATTATGCTACAATGAATTTGCCAAGAAACCCTAGCCCTTTCAATCATATTTTGGCGATATCATTTAATCCCTTTGCCTTATGATATCATTGTGATTGAAAACCTCAAAAGAACTCTCAACGTTCTTTTAAAAAATAAAAGAGCTCTTCTCCCAAAGAGTTCTTTTTATTTTTATGAAAATAGAACTGTATATAAATAGCTATTTTTCAGTCTTAACACAAATATTCAACCATGATTACTGTTTTTTGCGGTCGATTTACTACCTTTCGTGGAATTAGTATTTTATTTTTTTGTAAACCATACTATAATGTTATCGAACGCTGAATCAATCACTTGAAACTCCCAACCCAAAATTTTTAAAAATATAACTTTCTCCGTTTTTTGAAAACGACCCTTTTCAAAACACAACCCAAATTCTAATGGGAGTTAGAAGGTGGGGAATAATAATTATTATTTCCTTTCGGAATACCCCAGATATTACATGTGATATCTGGGGTATTTTTTTAACTATTTTTTTATAGTATAATGATATAAAAACATCTAGGAGGTTTTTTATGTTAATTGACACGCTAAAAAAAGTTGGTTTAGCTTTAAATGAAGAAAAAATACGCTGGGGAATCGGAGGTTCAGTACTATTATTCGCACATGGTATAGTCGATTTTCCTAGAGATATAGATATACTAGTTCATCAAGATGACTCGAAAAAAGCTGCCGATATATTATCTACACTTGGAAAATTAAAAGAACGCACTCCATCTGATAGCTGCATTTCCGATGAGTTTTATGAATTCAGCATAGGTGGCATTGATGTTGAAATAATATCCGGATTTACTATAAAGCACGATCAGGGCCTATATAAATATGTATTTTCAAAAAAATCTACACCTGAAAGATTAGATTTGGACCATATAGAAATCCCACTTATGAGCCTTGAAGACTGGTATGTAATTTATCAAGTGCTACCTGATAGAGAAGAAAAAGTCGCTTTAATAGAAAGATTTTTATCTTCAAGAGGACTAAAATATCCTCATCATCTCACAAGGCAATTTGATTTTAACTTACCTGATAATGTATCAGAACACATAGAGAAATTTATTTCAATGACATTTTTATAAGGAGTGGTTTCTTTGGATTTCAAACACATAAGGTCTTTTGTAGATTTAGCTAAAACAGAAAACATGACACAATCTGCTGAGAATCTAGGCTATGCTCAATCTACTGTATCATCACATTTAAACATTTTAGAAAAAGAATTTGAACTTTTACTATTCGATAGAATTGGAAAAAAGCTCAAACTAACTGAAGATGGACAGGAATTTTTACTGCATTGTAAAAAACTATTATCTATATACGACACTATGGCTGAAATAAAGAATTCTAAAGATAGTCCAATCGGTAATATAACAATAGCTGCTCCAGAGTCTCTCTTAGCTTATGAATTAGAACCGTACTTAAAAAAATTCAAGACAAATCATCCGCAAATAAATATACGAGTAAAGCACGAATCTTGTTATAGAATTCCAACACTAATAGCAAATGGAGATATAGATTTAGCGTTCTTTGTAGAACACAATTATACTTCAAAAAATCTTTCGTTTTTCGAGCTTTCTAGACACAATATGTACTTAGTTGGGGATACTCTAGAAAATATAAAAAGTAAAAAACACACTCTTTATCTAGGCGAAAAAGAATGTGCTTACAGAAAATTATTTGATTCTTTTATTATAGAGCATAATCTATCTCTAGCAAATACAATAGAAATGTGGAGCATTGAAGCCATAAAGAAAATGGTTATTTCAGAATCTGGTGTTTCACTTTTACCTCAAATGATTATAAGAGATGTACTATCAAAAAAGCATCTAAAAGCCGAGCCATTAGATGCTTCTAAATATAGTGTTGGTATTTATGTTGCCTACAAGAAAAACTCTAGATTATCTAAATCTACTAGATTGTTCTTAAATACCATAGGCGTCTCTATACCCTTGAATTCTTAAATTATCATTTCCCGTTCTTACACTCAAATCCAAAACGTAATTAGGATTTTTAATCAGAGCCTTTCCAAATGCTAACAAATCACAATCCTCATCCAATAATTTTTCAAGCTCCTCATCTTCTAGCCCATTTAACCATCCAACAGCAATAACAGGTTTTTCTGTTATTTTTTTTACCTCACTCGCAATGTGAGTTTGGTAGCCTGGAAATACATCTATTCTAGGATTTGGTATCAAACCTCCCGAACTTATATCAAATAAATCAACATATGGTTCTATTTCTCTTATTATTATTTTTGTATCATCTATCGTCAAAGGCGTATCTGCATAATCTATCGCAGAAAGTCTAACTGCTAAAACAGCTCTATCCTTTATTTCATATTTCACCTCTTGAATTATTTCCTTTAATAACCTCATTCTGTTTTCCAATTTGCCACCATATTGATCATTTCTCTTGTTCGTTTCTGCCGACAAAAATTGGTGTAAAAGATATCCATGAGCACTGTGTATTTCTATCACATCAAATCCCGCTTTCACAGCTCTTTTTGCAGCATTTACGAATGCTGATTTTACTACTGCTATATCCTCAATACTCATTTCTAGAGGTGTATTAAACTTTTCCGAAAATTGTATTGGTGATGGCGAATAAATATCATTAGACGTTATTTGGCATTTCCTACCTGCATGATTCAACTGAATTCCCGCAGCCGCACCGTATTTTTTAATTCTAAGAACAAGTTCACCAAGACCATATATGTGCTCATCTGACCAAATCCCCAAATCCCCACTTGTAATTCTTCCATTTGGAATTACTGCTGTTGATTCTACAATTACAAGCCCAACTTCTGAAAATGCTCTAGCACTATAGTGTAGTCCGTGAAAAGAATTAACCAAACCATTTTCAGCATTATACATACACATAGGTGGCATTACAGTTTTATTTCTAAGTTCTATATTTCCTATTTTAACTGGTTCAAATATATTCATGATTCCCCTCCATTGTATCTATTACATTTTTGCTTTTATTGTTAATTGATTATACCTTTTATCTTACTATTTGTGAAATTGAAATTTACGATTTTCTTTATCGAAATTTCCGATTTATAAAAAATATATATTCACATTTTCTCTTCTTGATAGTATGTATCTAAAGTAGTATCATTAATATATGAATGAAAATAGTTTTCATTTTGAATTAGTTATATTTTAATTAGGAGGTTTCTATGTTTAAAATGAAAGAACCTGTAAATACAATGACACACTTTATTGGTGCATTACTGTCTGCTGGTGCACTTGGATGGATGACTTATAAAGGTGTAGTTCATGGAAATGGGTTGCAAATCGCCGCAGCAATAGTATTTGGAATTAGCTTGATTGCTCTCTATACTGCTTCTACAGTTTATCACTGGGCTTCTGGTTCTGAGAAGCTAAAGGCCATTTTAAGAAGAATTGATCACTCCATGATTTATGTTCTAATCGCAGGCACATACACACCAGTCTGCCTGATAACATTAAAAGGCACTCTTGGATGGATTTTATTTGGCGTAGTTTGGAGTCTAGCAGCTCTTGGTATAATCATGAAGCTAGTGTGGTTTAATGCTCCTAGATGGCTTTACACAGCATTTTACCTTATACTCGGATGGCTTGCTATCTTTTTCATTGTTCCAATTTACCGCTCACTTCCTTCAGCTGGTTTCGCTTGGCTCTTAGCTGGTGGTCTTTTGTATACTATTGGAGCAATAATTTATGGAACTAAGTCAAAAAAACTTAAAATTTCAGTTTTTGGATTTCATGAAATATTTCATTTATTTATACTAGCAGGAAGTTTTGCTCATTATATGATGGTATCACGCTATCTACTTATTTAAAAAATAAAGGGTTATTTCAAAATAGATAATTGTATCTGTTTTGAAATAACCCTCTTTATTTAAATTAAAACATAGAAATTCTATACTTTCTAAGTTATAGAACCATAAATATTGATATCTAACCCTTAGATTCTATAATGACTTTTTCAACTTCATATCTTTTCTGTCCCTGCATGAACTTTTCTTTTTCCTCTATCAGCAATGTTCGCGGAAATAAAAGTTCCATATCCTCAGATATTTCATAATGCTCCCTTGGAACATCTACTCCTAAATGTACATATGTGCTATTTATTGTTTCTGTAATCATATACTTTGATTTTACATAGGTTGACGGAACAACTAAATCAGGATTAAACCTAATAACTTTAGGATCCTGTAATATATCGTAAATGGTTGCTAGATACCTCATTCTTTTCTTTGCATTTTTAAAATGCATATTCTTCTTAGATGCATCCATTTTTTTTATTTCTTTTTTATCCCACTTACCGATCTCAATATTTTCAAATATATCCAGCGCACCGTATTTTCGCGGGACGCATTTATCTATACCTGTAAGATGTGCAAAATTCCCCTTGTGAAAGCTAATAGTCAAAACACAACTATCTCCAATTTCATCTCGGCATAAATATGTAAAGTTTCTACTGCACAAATACGTCTCATAATACGCTGCTAAATCCGACAAGCAAAACTGATCAAACGTTGGAGCCCTCTTCTGACCTACAAATATTTTAGAAGAAACTAAGTCACTTAAAAGATTCATTGCAATATTCCCCTTTGAAGCTCAAGTTCATTTTACACCTTTTAAAACTTAAGTTATAAAAAAAGACATTGGTGTACAATGTCTGGATGACAATCTGATTGTTACCGTCAGATCCGGTGCTACGTAGATTTTAGCGACCCCTACGCGGGTATGCAAAGCCATCCTTATTTGCACGATCTATTTCAAGACCCAAATATATTATACCACTCTGAACATAAAATTCAACACCTTATGCAAAATTTAAGAATTATTTTTTGAAAATTTACAAGTTGATACAAATTTTCAAATGGGTATATACATAATATATGTCATCGCTCTAATACCAATACCAATGAGGAGGTAATTTTCGTGAAAAGAATATCAGTTTTATTTACTACACTGCTCATCTTTTTCATCATGACTCCGATTTCATTAGCAGAAACTGAAGACAACAACACCTACGAAAATGCAGATGTTTTACAAATCAATTCAAGTGATTCTGGTTATATAAGCCAGGATTTACCTTCTGGAAAAGATTACTATGACTACTATAAGATAACCACACCATCAGATGGTAGCTTAAATGTTCAAATTTCATCTAGTGCCCCACTTTATGACGTCAGATTAAATCTAATACAGACAAACGGGGTCGCTGTTCTAGTAAATTTTGACACCGCTAGAGATTACGATTATAGCGGCGGATACACTGTTTCAGGCTCTACATTGGCCAAAGGAACTTATTATGTACAAATAGTTGGTGACGATGATCCAGCCAGCTATTCTATATCAAATACATTTACACCTATACCTCAAGCAAATGATGAAGTTGAAACAAATGAAAATGACTCAGTTGATACTGCAATGAATCTAGGATTAAATACCGTCAAAGAAGGTCATATGGGATATAGATCTGATATTGGAATTTACGATTCTTATGACTACTATAAATTAACCCTGTCTGAATCTGGTTCCTTAGATATCTCCATCATAGCAAATGAAATATTTGATGATGTCAGGTTGACTAGACTTCAAGACAATGGTGTTTTAGTTTTGGTAAATTTCGATACAGCTAGAGACTACGATGGAAGCGATGGTGGATATCGAGTTTTCGACAATAATCTAGATTCAGGAGACTATTACCTGATGATTCACAGAAAACTTGACCTTGCTGGTGGTTATACTATAAATACAAGCTCTAGTGTATCAGATGGCTCTTCTCCAGAACCTCAGCCAGAACCAGAATCTGAGCCTGAACCAACGCCTGAGCCAGAACCAGAGCCTGGAGATAAAACTTATGAATCATGGACTAAAACTAGTACTGACAATATCTCAAAACAAAAAACTTGGACTATAGTGTTTAACGATGATATCAATAAAGATTATCTAACTTCCGACTATATTTATGTAAAAGATTCTAGTGGGGAAAAATTAAATACAGAATTGGGTTTAGATACAAATAAAAAAGTGCTCGTCTCAAGCCCAGCGTTAGATTATGAATCTGGTAAAACTTACACTCTATACATTGAATCTTCTATAAAATCATCGGATAATAAATCTCTATCTAATGGTATAAAAATGAAATTCACCATAGAGGGCGAATCTGAAACTCCATCTTATAATGAAGGTACTTTAACTCACAATGGTTTCGATTTCTCAGAAGCTGAACTCAGACTTGATGATGTAGAGTGGGATGCTGAATTCGACGCTAGAAAAGATGGATCTTTAGTTTTTTGGGAACCTGTTTTAGGCGACCAATACGAAGAAGGACTTTGGATTAGATATGGCGATGAAAATATACTAAAAAATGTAACTGCCGATCTCGGCCAAGTTTCTTTCGATTCTGTAAAAAATATTTCCGATGCCGAATTTACAGAAGCTGCTCCTAAACTCATCGTTGGGCACATTTATATAGTAAAAACCCGTGAAAATGGATATGCCAAAATAGAAGTTTTGTCATTAGATGAAACTAATGTTACAGCAAGTATACGCTGGATTTACAGTAGTTCTGGAGATTTCTAGAATTTAATTTTCGCTCAATTTTCTATAAAGAGTCGCTCTACTTATCCCCAAAGCTTGAGCGGCTTTTGTTTTACCTTCCACACTATTACCATAATAGTCCACAGCTATCTTTATCTGGCTCAAAACTGTCTCCTCTAATGGCCTAATCATCTTTTCCTCTTCTATTTGGATTCTATCAGCATTATCATAAAGTCTAGATGGGATATGTCCTATTCCAATATAATCTTGTGTTGTCATATTCGCCGCATATTCTAATACGTTTTGAAGTTCTCTAACGTTACCAGGCCAATCGTACTCCATGAAAAGAGTCATAACATCTTGGCTAACTCCCTTTATGTTTTTACTTAGTATTTCATTATATCTATTTAAAAAATATTTTATTAATTGATCCAAATCTTCAAGACGTTCTCTAAGTGGTGGAACAACTATTGGAATGACATATAATCTATAAAATAAGTCTTCTCTAAATTCACCAGTTACGATCATTTTCTCTAAATCTTTATTCGTTGCAGCTATTATTCTAACGTTTATAGGTATACTCTTCGATGCCCCTATTTTGTCTATTTTCCGCTCTTGTATGACCCTAAGTAATTTTGTCTGGAGATGAAGCGGCATTTCACCTATTTCATCTAAAAACAACGTTCCACCATCAGCTAGTTGAAATTTGCCTAATTTTCCACCTTTTTTAGCACCAGAAAAAGCGCCTTCCTCATAGCCAAATAATTCGCTTTCCAAAAGACTATCAGGAATAGCTGCACAGTTTACGGCTACAAATGGACCTTTAGCAACACTGCTTGCTCCATGTATTGCCCTTGCTATTAACTCTTTTCCAGTTCCACTTTCTCCACAAATACTTATTGTAGATAGTCCTTTAGACACTCTAAGTGCTTTTCGCTTCAATGTCTTCATAGAATTACTATCTCCTATTAGCTCATCAAATCCAGTTTCTATGTGACCATTGTACAAGTCATTAACTTCTTCATACACATCCTTTAATTTTTTTATAGTTATAATAGCTCCGCAATTCTTATTGCCAACTAGTATTCTTCTGCCAGAAACAAGCGTATGTACTGATTTTTTTTGATTATCTATCCTCAGTTCTCTGTTCTTAAAATTCGTTCCATTCTCTATCAATTCATCTAAATCTCTTAGCACCAAGAAATCACTTATAGAACGATTATCATAGCTCATAGCCTTTATTCCAAACAATTCATATGCCTTGGTGTTTATATATATGATTTCTCCTAACTCATCAATAGCAACAAGCCCTCCATCGATGGTGTCTATTATAGAAATAAGTCTCTGTCTTAAAACCATTAGTTGCTTATTTTTTTCTCTCTCTTTTAATTTACTCAAAAGTAAATCTGACATCTGATCTATAAACTCTGAATAATACACTCTTTTTTCCAATAGTTTTTCTTTAGCCGATTTAGAATCTGCTAAAATACCTATGCTTCCAATCACCTTGCCTTGATATTTTATAGGGACACCAACTATAGCTAGAACATAACACTGCTCCCTCTTCTTACATGTTCTGCAACCTTCGTGTTGATCTAAATCTTCTAGTACAATCGACTCGCCTGAAATCATAACTTTTCTCAGTATTGATCGCTCACTCAAGCAATCCAGCTCTGAAACTTTAATTTGTTCACTATCTCCCAGTAGCCTATTGTCGAGATCACTTATTATAACTTGCATTTCGAGTACTGATGCTATTATCAATGCTGTTTTTTGAACATAGTCCCTTATTTCCGATAAAACTATCATATAGATCCCTTCTTCACAATCAAATTGGTGGAATTCCTATTCTCTATCAGCTTTAGTGCCTATTGTCAAATAAAAATTCCACCTTCATCTATTATCATTATATCAGTTTTCTATTTCATATACTAATTATATGAATTTATCAGCAATAATTTACCTAAAATAAATTATTCTATTGCTAGAATGGTCCCCAGTTTATAGTTGCTGCAATTGCTAAAATAGCAAGAATCCATATAGTCCACTTCAGCACAAGTCCTGATGCATATTTAAACCATTTAGGAAAAGAAATTCCTGCAAGACCTATAGATGCCATAACTACTGGATGTGTCGGTGTTATCATATTCCAGTATCCATCCCCAGCTTCAAATGCCAAAACAGCAATTTGACGAGTAACTCCAGTTATATCACTAAGCGATGACATAATTGGCATTACAACAACCGCTTGCCCTGTTGATGATGGAATTACAAAATTTATAAAACCCTGTGCTATATACATTCCCCATGCGGCAAATATATTATTCAATTGACTTAATGGAATTGACAATGCATATACTATAGTATCCATTATCTTTCCATCTTGAGTCACTACCAATATAGCTCTAGACAATCCCACTAAAACAGCGGCACTAGTCATATCTGCTGCTCCATTCATAAATTCCTTTGCAATTTTATCTATATTTCCATTATAAGTTATAAATCCTACTACTAATCCCATACCCATAAAAAGTGCTGATATTTCTTTAAAATACCATCCATACTTAAGTACTCCAAATATTAATAATCCAATAGTCGCAATCAATACAGCTAGTACTAATTTGTGTTTTGATGTCATCTCTGAATGAAACTCTTCTTGTTGCTTTTTCAATTTTTCCATAGTCTCCGCATCAAGTTTTTCTCCACCTTGTGCTTTAACTTTTTTTGCATACCTAACCGTATGATGTATAGCTATCGCAAGTCCACCAAACATAACAACTAATCTAAGTCCCAATCCAGAAAACAATGGTAGCTGTGCTATTCCCTGAGCTATTCCAGTATTGAATGGATTTAGTGGTCCTGCTGAATATCCACAATACACCCCAACTACTACCATGGCTACTCCTACCACCGAATCAAATCCTAACGCAAGTGAAACAGTCACAAGAACCGCTACAAACGGCAACGTCTCTTCAGCCATTCCAAATGTAGCTCCACAAATTGCAAATGCTGTCATAACTATAGATATTAGAAGCGTTTCACGCCCTTCCATCTTTCGAATTAATTTACCAAGCGCTGCATTTATAGCACCACTTTTGGTTACCAATCCAAATACTCCACCTATAACAAATACAAATGCTATAATTTCTGATGCACTAGTCATTCCTCTGTAAACAGATGACAATAACCCAATTAAATTTATTGGCGTTTGCTCTACTGATTGATAAGATCCTGGTACAACTAGTGTTCTCTGTGTAGCTTCATCAACTACCCTTTGAAATTCTCCTGCTGGTACAATGTAAGTCATAAGTGCAACAAATGCAATCATCATAAATAGGAGTGCCGCTGTATTTGGCATTGAAAAACCTTTCCTCTTGACGATTTTTTTCTCTTCTTTTACCTTTTGAGCCTGACTTCCCATACTACCCCTCCAATATTCTTGTTTAGTATTTTTTTAGTATTTTGTTCTAGGAAAATAGCATCCCCGTTGAACTAATAATTTAGCAAATACTATGCCACAATTTATTTTCTTCAAAGTTAGTTTTCATGCGGTTTTGTTCGTTATTTTTATGACAATATTCTCATATTGATAATATCTATTTCTCAAATCGAGAATGTTTCTATATTTGAGAAATTAATTTATTTTTCATGCCTATTTTTAGCGATTTTAACTTGGCATCATTATTGCTATGAAATATTGTATAAATTTCTTATTTAGGAGGTTATACTATGAAAAAAATTACCATAATAGGAGCTGGAAATGGTGGAATGACCGCTGCATATCACTTCGCCAAATTAGGTCATTCAATCTGTCTATATGACTCTCCAGATTTCGATACTCAAATAAAAGCTGTACAATCTTCAGGACAAATTGAGGCAGTTGATAGTCTGCATGACTGCAATATGCTATTTGCTGGAACCGCCAAAATTGACAAAGCCACTACTGATATAGAAGAAGCTGTATCGTATTCAGATTTACTTGTAATGGTTTGTCCTTCATTTGCTCAAGAAATTCTATTCGAAAAAATGCTTCCGCATCTAAAAACTGATCAAACACTTATTCTCATGCCTGGAAACTATGGAGGGCTAGTTTTAAACAATATGAAAAAAAACAAAGGTTACGATGATTTATCCATAACCTTTGTTGATTCCATAAGTATTCCATGGGCCTGCAGAATTGTATCACCAGGCAAAATAGCTATCATGGGTATAAAAGAATTTCTTCCTATGAGTATTTTTCCTAAAACTCAAAGTTCTACTGTAAAAGAAAAAATTGAATCATGTTTCCCAATACCTATCGAAATTCTAGGTCATCCTATAATTGCAGGTCTAGAAAACATCAATTTTGGTGGGCATCCTTTATTAACTACATTAAATATAGGTCTTCTCGAAAATTTCGAAGGTAATTTCAATTACTACAAAGATTGCTGTAGCCCAGCTACTGCAAATGCTGCTGCAAAAATGGATTGTGAACGATTATCTGTTGGAAACGCTCTAGATATAAATCTCAGAACTGAGCTAGAAGCTATGAATGCACTCTATGATTCAAATGCCCAATCAGTTTATGAATTCAATAGAGCCTCTACAACTCATGCAAAAATCCAAAGTGCTCCAGCTAGTTCTAAATCGCGTTACATCACAGAAGATGTAGCTTATCTTTTAGTTCCGTGCTATGAACTTGCAGCTCTAGCTGGCATAAGAGTTCCAATAGTAGAATCTTGTATCCATATAGCATCTGCTTACAATGATACTGATTATTTCAAAACGGGACGCACTCTTGAAAAAATGGGTCTAGGCAATACGAGCTTAAGTGATTTAAAAGACCGCATTAGATAAAAACTGTACTGTATATCGGTATTATAATAAGTGTTAGAAGCGTAGACAGCGCAACCATAAATGCTGCATATTCAGCATTAGCCTCGTAGTAATCTGATACTAGTGCTGATTGAGTAATTATAGGCATGCTAGCTTCTATTTTAAATACCGTCTCTAACAAACTAGGAAGTTCTACAAATGAAAGTACAAAACACATAATTACAGGGGCGATTAGAAATCGCCCTATTAATATGCCATAACCACATCTATCTAATCTTATACCTTTAAAATCTATTTCAGAAATAACCGTACCTATAAATAGCATTGCTAGAGGTGTTGTTAACTGACCCATATATGAAAATGATTTTTCAACAAAATACGGTAGTCTAATTCCACTAATCACAAGAAACGCGCCTATTAAAAACCCTATTAATGGTGGTGAAAAAACCCGTCTCACAGTCTCTACACCACTTATGCGTTCATTCTTTCTTCCTGACTGCCTAATGCCGTATACTCCTACAGTCCAAAATAATATTGTATTTGCCATATAAAATAAAAACACAAATGGAGCGCTTTCTTCTCCTAATAGTGACATATTCATAGGTAAACCTATAAATATAGCATTTGCAAATGCCATCATGGTACAAAAAAGGCCTCTTTTACGAGGCTCTATTTTTATAATAATACATATTATCCTTGCTATAATATAGGTCAGTCCAATACTCAAAAATGCAACTATTATACCGCCAAGAGACTCAACTAACATCTCTTTTGTAAATCTAGTTGGAAGACTTACAATCATCATAAGGGGCAGTGCATAGCCTACTACAAGTTTTGAAAACACTTTATTCGTATCTTTATTCAAAACGCCTTTTTTGGCTAAAAACACTCCAATACCAATCATTGTAAATATCATTAAAAGACTATCAAAACTTCCCATTCTCTTCTCCTCTATCCAGCTTGAACGCCATTAGGTACTTCTTTTTCTGGCTGAGCTAACACAGGTGTTATTCCGTCGTTGTATCCAATATCGAAAAGCATGCCTTCTGAAACTTCACCAAACATTTTCTTTGGAGCTAAGTTTACTACAAACAAAGCTTGTTTTCCTTTTATTTCAGTTGGATCTTCTCTCTCTTCTTTGATTCCAGCAAGTATAGTTCTTTTAAACTCTCCAAAATCAACTGTCAATTTCATTAATTTGTCAGATTTTTCTATAGACTCTACCTCTTCGATTAATCCGACTCTAATATCAATTTTATCCAAAACATCAAAATTGATATTTGGTTTTACCTCTGCCATGTCATTCACTCCTTAAATTTAAAAAATCTGTATACAAAACTCATTTTACCTCATAAGTATAACATATTTTGAATAATAAATCCTTATTTCACGATTTTTCCCGGCCCAATAATAGTATGATCAAAAACGCTACTAGCGAGACATAACAAAGGGGAATCTCCATAAAACTTGGACAATTTTCAAATCCCAATAGTTGATTGTAACTAAACCATACTGCCAATCCAATTCCTGAAAATCCACCTGCATAAAAGCAAATTATCTTTATCCTTAAATCATCCCAGTCAAATTGTGAAATCCTAACGAGCAAAAACGATACCAGTACCAAATAGCACGCCGGCACTCCCCAAAATAAAGGACAAAAACTTTCAGTTATAAATTCCATGCTAACTAAAAATATAGATACAATAATTCCTAGTATAGAAATAATTGTAGTAATTGTTTTTCTACCAATCTTCATAAAATACCTTCTTTCAGAAAATTTCTACTAATCCCTTTAATATTTACCCCGATATATTTTTTTTACTACATTTTTCTAATCACAAAAAAGAACCTCAATTCAAAGTTTCATTTTATAAAATGAAATTTCGACTCAAGGTTCTCTTATTAATTAATAATTTGTATATATTTTATTTTACGGATTTTCCATGGCTAATAGATTTTCTAGTAAAATCCTAGACGGTTTTCACTCAAGCTAATCATAATATTTTTCTTCTGAGTGTAATGTTCCATAATCATGGCATGTGTCTCTCTACCAAGTCCTGATTGTTTGTATCCACCAAATGGAGTTCCCGCCGGTAAATTATTATAGTCATTAACCCACATTTTACCAACTTCAACTGCTCTAGCAACTCTGATTGCTCTGTTTATATCCTTCGTCCAAACAGCTCCGGCCAAACCATAGTTTGTATCATTTGCCATTTCTATTACTTCTTCTTCTGTTTTAAACTTAATAATAACAGCAACTGGCCCGAAAATTTCTTCTCTAGCAATAGTCATATCATTTGTAACATCTACAAATAATGTTGGCTGAATATAGTATCCATTGTCAAAATCTCCACCTGTAATAGCTTCGCCACCGCAAACTACTTTAGCGCCTTCATTCTTGCCTGTTTCAATATATCCTAATACTTTTTCATACTGCTTCTTGTTTATTAGCGATCCCATCTGAGTAGTCATTTCTAGTGGATTTCCAACATTTACTTTATTAAATTCTTCGATAGCTTGTGCTACAAACTTATCATATATATCTTCGTGGACAAATACTCTAGAACCAGCACAACAAACTTGTCCTTGATTAAATAGTATTCCTAATTGCAAGCCTTCTATAGCCTTGTCCCATGGACAATCTGGGAAGTAAATATTAGCTGATTTACCACCAAGCTCAAGTGTAGCTGGTATTAATCTCTTTGCTGCAGCATCTGCTATAGCATGTCCCGTTCTCGTCGATCCTGTAAATGCTAACTTGTCAATTCCCTCATGCTGACGTAAATAATCTCCTGAATTAGGGCCTTCACCCGTTACAATATTTATAACACCAGCTGGCACTAAATCTTCTATAAGTTTCATAAATTCTAATATACTTATAGACGTAAACTCTGATGGCTTGATTACAGCACAGTTTCCTGATGCAATCAATGGTGCTATTTTCCACGCTGCCATAAGCAATGGGAAGTTCCAAGGTATAATTTGACCAACTACGCCAATAGGCTCTCTTAAAATCATGCTAAGAGTATTGGGATCTATCATAACACTCTCGCCTTCCATAGTTCTCGCAACACCTGCAAAATACCTAAAATGATCTGAACTCCAAGGTACATCTATAGCTGATGTTTCTCTAATAGGTTTGCCGTTATCAAGAGTCTCTATCATAGCAAATTTCTCTGCATTTTCATCCAATCTATCTGCGATTTTCAAGAGAATATTTGATCTCTCCTGAGCTGTTACATCCTTCCAAGTTTTAAATGCTTTTCTCGCTGCTGCAACTGCCAAATCAACATCTGCCGGACTAGCTTCTACGCATGTAGTAAGAATCTCTCCTGTTACCGGTGATATAGATTCAAATGTATTTCCATCTACACCATCTACCCACTTTCCATCAATGTACAATTTGTAACTCTTATCAATATAATTTTTCAACATGTATCACTCCTTAACAGTATTCTCCCTCTTCGAAATCTAGTATATAGAACAAGTCTATGATTTCTATCTGTTAATTGTGTGATATTTATGCTATTTTTTACCATAATGTATAATAAATATATAGCTGCTTATTATTTTTAATTTTCTAATTGTTCTATTCGCTCTTCTATTTTTTTTATTTTTTCATTTGCGTCTTCAATTGTAGCTGGGACAAATTCTTTCATTTTGAGACCACGAGTTCTATAACTCGCTTTCTCACTATCTGTCATTATTTTCCAAGCTTCTTTCCATTCTAACCCTTCAAGTCTTTTATACTCTTTAATTTTATTTTCCAAATCATCTTTTAATGATTCAAGTTTTTCAATTTCTTCTTTATTTATATCCCTGCTATCTATCCAAACCATTGTGTCCATATTCAAACGCTCTGAATTTTTTGAAAACACATTTGTTCTAACCAATACTTCTTTTCCATCGTATTTTATGACATCGTAACTATATGCTATCCTAGGATACGCTATAATAGCAGCAATGATTAGAAGCACTACAATTATTATTATTTTATATTTCTTTTTCAAAATCATCCCTACTTTCTTTATAATTTTATAACCACGTTTATCATAACACGAATAATCTGCTATTTGCTGATTTTAATATATTTTTAAGAATAGAAAAAAGGCCATCGCCAGCATGTCAATATATACTTAGTTGACATGTTGGCTATGACCTCTTTATCTTTGCAAGAAATTTGCTCCGTTCACGAGTTTTTTACGTTGCAGTCTTTATTATATATGCTACGAGTCTTTTTTTCAAGTAATCTTATTTTTCTACTATCCTAATGTATATGTGAACATTAGAAGATTGGTCGTTAAAACGCTCTTCGCGAATCTCAATATACTCCAAAGACTTAACTAATTTGCCTAATTTTTCAAACCCATAATTTCTAGGATCAAACGAAGGATTGTTCTTTGTAATATAGGCCCCTACTCCCGAAAGCAAAGCCCATCCTCCATCATCTGATACCGCATCTATAGCTGTAGATACCAAATCCTCTAATTTTCTATCTAGTAAACTCTGATCATCAATCTTGTCCTTGCGTCCCAAATTTTCTGTAAAAATAAATTTATCACAAGCCGATATAAAAGCTTCTGGAGTTTTTTGCTCTCCAAATCCATATACGACTAGTCCATCTTCTCTGATTCTCGTAGCTAATCTTGTAAAATCACTATCTGATGAAACTAGACAGAAACCATCTAAATTACCAGTATGAAGCAAATCCATAGCATCTATTATGAGTGCCGAATCCGTAGCATTTTTACCCGTAGTATAACTAAATTGCTGAATAGGCTGTATTGCATGTCTGTGCAAATACGGTTTCCAGCTCTTGAGCCTCTCTGTTGTCCAATCACCATAGGCTCTCTTTATTGTTGACACTCCAAACTTCGACACTTCTTCTAACAATTTCGAACAGGCTCCCGCTTGAGCATTTTCTGCATCAATTAAAATCGCTAACTTGTCGCTCTTACCTCTTAGCATAATTATCACCTCTTTTCATCTATACACTACTATCCTTTTAATGAAACGGATTTAGCATCAAAATTTGCTTATACATCTATTTTATACGCTTTATGCGTTTTATACCATTGTTTTTATGATAAAATCTTTATAATAGGAGTGATTTTCGTGAAAACTAGTAGACTTTTGGCAATAACACTTTACCTTATGAACAAAAATATTGTATCTGGTAAGGTTCTCTCTGAAAAATTTGAAGTATCCGAGAGAACCATACAGCGTGATATCGAGTCTATCAATCTTGCTGGCATACCTATAGTTTCACACAGAGGTGCAAATGGAGGATACGAAATACTAAAAAGCTACAAATCATCTCACAATTCTATTGAAAATAGTGGTATTTCAGATATAAAAAAAACCATAGAATCCCTTGAAAACAATCATTCAAGCAATAACTATGGCTTTGATTTAAATATTGCAACTGAATCTGAAACTCTAACATTTAATCTAACTCAAATAGACTATTCTATAGAAAATAAAAAATGCTTATCTTTTAATTACACAAATGCTAGCGGAAATTCTTCTTTCAAAGATGTCGAACCTATCTTCTTTAAGTTCAAATGGTATACTTGGTATTTACTAACCTATGATATGAAGAAAAACCGTTATGGTATCTACAAAATATCTCGCATAAATAATTTGTCCGTAATGAACCAAGAACAACTAAACGCACATCCAAATGCTAATGAATTATTTGACCAAATAATATCTGATGACAATAGGAAATATCTAAATATACAAATTCGTTGTAAACATGAATTCGAATCTAGATTTTTAGAATACTTTCCAAAAGCTCGTAAAAAACATGTAGATTCTGAATACATTGATTTTTTCATAGAACTTCCTGAAAACGAACACATTTGGTTTGCTCATTTTTTAGGCTTTGGAAATAATATAGAAATAATAAACCCAGATATCCTTAGAAATAGAATTTTAGAACATATAAAATCTATCGCTGAAATATATAAAGATTAATCTACTTTTTATATGCAACACCATCTATTTGCACATGCAGTCCATTTGCACCTCCTGCATGTGCAAATTCTGTTCCTATAGTCTTTCTAGCTGGATAATTACCTCTAAACCTTTTTTTGAATACTTTTTCTACTATCGGCAAATTCCACACATCTCTTAAAAGCACATCTACCTTTACCACACTTTCTAAATTCAAACCTATACTTGATAATTTATCTTCCATATCATCTAGCGCACCCTCAACCTGCTGTTCTATTGTTCCACCAATATTTCCAACACAAAAATTCAAAAACACAAAATCTCCTGCTTCAACCATTTCTGAATAAATATATTCTTCGTGTATTCTATAACGTTTTATATTACTCATCAAAATCACTCCCCAAATTGTTTTTTGTATCTTTATTATAAAAAAAGAATCCCGACATCTATGTGTCTGGATTCTAAAATAATATTACTACTAAATTATCGATACCTAGTTTCGAGATAACAAAAATTACTTATACTCTAATACTTTTGTCTTTCTGGTATGACACCTCTAACTCCTCCTGTAGGATCTTCTATATCACCTCTATATCTAGGAATCAAATGAATATGCAAATGCATGATGGTTTGCCCAGCTTCCAAACCAGCATTTGATCCAATATTGTAGGCATCTGGACTAAACACTTCATCCAAATGATTTTTACAATCATCTACTAAGTCTAGTGCTGCTTTTAACTCTTCTTCTGTCATCTGAAAATAATCCGCTACATGTCTTTTTGTTATTATAAGCATATGACCCTTTGTAACTGGATATTTGTCATAAACTGCATAGCATAGCTCATTTTCAAATACATATTCTTTAATCTCGCAAAATGGACAATTCATATAAAATACTTCCTTCCCTAATATTTTACCCTTTCCCTCATATGTTTTTATTATTATACATCAAAACACATCACAAATCTAATATTACCCATATTTTTTTGCTTATGCCCAAAACCAATCTTATTTATGTTATACTTGATGTTGGAGGCGATTGATATGATGAATATAGGGCGAAATGATCAGTGCTGGTGCGGCAGCGGTAAAAAATATAAAAAATGTCATTTATCTTTTGATGAAAAATTAGAAACATTTATAGAACAAGACTACATAGTACCAACTAGAGATATGATTAAAAACAAGGAGCAAATAGAAGGTATCAAGAAATGTGCAGAAATCAACAATGCACTTTTAGATCTTTTAGAATCTAGCGTTAAAGAAGGTATGACTACTGAAGAGATCAATACCTTAGCAAATGATTTTACTTATTCACACAGTGCGATTCCTGCAGATTTAGATTATCAAGGCTTTCCCAAAAGCCTCTGCACTTCTGTAAACAATGAGGTGTGCCACGGTATTCCTAGTGAAGATGTGATTCTCAAAAATGGAGACATAATAAATGTTGATGTTACAACTATTTTTGAGGGTTACTATTCAGATGCTTCGAGAATGTTTGAAATTGGAAGTGTAAGCGACGATGCTAAAAAGCTTGTAAAAATTTCCAAAGAATGTCTAGAGAAAGGTATAGCAGCTGTAAAACCATGGAAATCTACTATCGGTGATATTGGCTATGCTGTACAAACACATGCTGAATCAAATGGATACTCTGTAGTAAGAGAATTCGGCGGTCATGGCGTAGGCCTAGCTATACACGAAGAACCTTTTATAGCTCATTTTGGAGATGCTGGTACTGACATGCTTATAGTTCCTGGAATGGTCTTTACTATAGAACCTATGATAAATGCCGGTAAAAGAGATTTGTTTATAGACAAATCTAACGGCTGGACTGCTCTTACTGTAGATGGTAGTTTATCTGCCCAGTGGGAACATACACTTCTAGTTACTGAAGATGGTGTGGAAATACTTTCTAAATAACATATAAAAACCAAATAGTTAATCTATTTAATAAGTGGTGTAAGCTTTTTTGTAATATAAAATAATATTGCGGAGGGGTTTACACCACTATGTCGTCATTGGATAAAAAAACTAAAAATCTCGATAAAAAGACTTACCGACGTTACTAATACTTTTTATCTATTAATATTTTTTATCGAAATTGTTTTTTCATAAAAATATTTATCATCATTAACTCTTGTATACATGATATCATATTTCTTGTATAAACTTGTAGCTATATGAATATCGAAGGTGATTATTTTGAAAAAACAAAATCCAGCATTCTTTTTATTAATAATTGTAGTGTTTTTAATTATAAAATCTAATACCACGGCGCAAATTTTACTCATGTTTAATCTTATGGATAAGCATCTATTAAGCGGATATATTTCTTCCTTTGGAAATATTTCTAGCATAGTTTTTGTCATAATTAGCTTTTTTAAATTTTTTTTATTTCCTCTTAAAGATTTTTTGGTTATATTTTCAGGTATGGAACTTTTCAAATCCCATCAAGTATTTGTTCTATACTATATAGGACTTATTTTAAGTTCTATCATTTGTTATCAAATAGGCAAACTATTATCTAATACTTTGTTTACAAAAAAAATATTTACTGATATAAAAACCTGGTGTTTAAAGTTTCAGATACCCGTAGTTTTCATATTCTCTCTTTGGGCAAATCCATTTTTAGATATAATAGGTTACTTGTCTGGACTATTTGAATTTGATTTTAAAAAATACATGTTCATAAGGTTGATTGCTAAAATTCCAATGACTCTTATATATATTTCTATGGGTCAAATACCAAATTCACGTTTTATGAATATAGTAAATTTATCTTTCTTTATATTTAGTTTGATAGTTATATATATTCAATATAAAAATATTAAAATTAAAGGAGTGAATCATTAATGAAGCAAAGAATTACTATGTTTTTTATAGCTATGCTCAGTATTTTATTTTTCATGACTAGCTGTAAAAGCGAACCAGTATCAGTGACTAGCGAATCCGAAATAGATCTTTCAGATTTTGAAAATCCTGATATATTTATATTGCCAAAAGATCTAAACGATATGATAGGCAACGAAAACTTGGTTATACTAGATGGAAATAAGATGAACTTATATAGCAAAGAGCACATAAAAGGTGCTGTAAATATAGGCTTTCATTCACTTTCAAACACTGAAGGTGGTCCAGGCGATCTTGGTTGGGGAACTTCACTTCCAATCAAAAATTTAAAAGAAAAATTAGAATCTCTAGGTGTAACAAATGATAAAACAGTAGTCTTGTACTCGGATGTATTTAAAGGTCCGGGCCCTGATGGTAGAAATGTATGGCAGCTTCAAATGGCTGGTCTAGATAATGTGAAATTACTATACGGAGGCCTTGGCTATTGGAAAAACTTAGGTTATGAAGTAACGGATGAAACTTTCGAACCTACAAAATCTACGGGTCTTACATTAAGCGAATATGATGAAAGCTATAGTGCGAGCAAAGATTTTGTATATAATAATTTAGATAAAATGAAAATTATTGATGTTCGTTCTAAAAAAGAATTTGATGGAAGTACTGCCGCTGGTGAAGCTAGAGGTGGACACATCAAAGGTGCTACTTGGCTAGAGTGGAAAGAGTTATTAAACGAAGATGCTACACCTAAATCACCATCTGAAATCAAAGAAATCATGGCTTCTATGGGAGTTAAACCACAAGATGATTTTGTAGTTTATTGAACTATGGGTATACGATCTGGATATGTATCCACGATCCTCAGAGCCGTGGGCTTTGACAAAGTTAGGAACTATGAAGCATCTATATATGAATGGTCTGCAGACCAAGATATGCCTATGGAATAAATAAAAAGTGCTTATTGAATATTTAATCTATTCAATAAGCACTTTTTATTATTTTAGAATACATAAATTCAGCTTTAAATTTCAGTAATGCTATCTTTTTGTATTACCAAACATTCGACATTCCCGTTGTAATCAACTATAGGCCATGCTTTAACTTGTGCTCTATAGTCTTCAAAAAATCTTTCTAGCTCTATATCTTTATCTTCTATAATCAATTTGACGTCATCTCTAAATTTGTAATTTTTCCCATCGATTGTTTCAAATGACTCTAAACCAACTATTCCATCGAATATAGAATCCTCACTTGGTACTAGCTTTATTAGTTTGCTTATATTTGAATCGCGAAGTACACCACCCTTTGCATTTGTACTGACCAAACACATATCACCAGTTTTCAAATTAAGTCTCTCTAACCCGAATTCCTCTATACCCTCTACATTATCAAAGCGCCCCGCTTTAACAGCATTCCACTGATGTATATCGCTTTTCACTCTGTCTACATCATAATTGTAAACATAGTATTTCATCTCTAATATACCATTACTTATAAAACTCCTATTATACAATGCCTTTATTCTTGTATCCATTACTAATTCGCTGTTTCCCTCTGAAACACCTAGCATAAATGGGGATTCTTCTGTCTCATTCATTTTAAGTGGTGATTTTCCATCATAGTATATATATTCATCACTATCTTCATTTTTAGAAGACATACTTGTAATTTCATTATTTTCATCTAATTTTATACCTACACTTCGTCCTATAGCATCCTCTAATGTTTCATCACTAAACCACCTAAAATCTTTTGATTTATTCAGCCACAATCGATCCTCTTTTTCAAAATCAGAGTTCTCATCTCGCTCAAAGTGATTAAATCCAATTTCAATTCTATCGTCTTCAATATTTAACAATCTGTATAAATGATTTTCCATATTCAATTTCACTAATAATTTACTTTCTACCACATAATCTCCATTAATATACTCAAATTCTACTACATCTTCCTTTCCTAACGTATAATTTTTCTCTAGTAATCGTTCATCTGCAATAAATCTTTTTTTCTCACCATTTGTGTTTTGAAGCCACAAATACTGAGTCCACTTTGATCTATTTATTGATTTCTCATCAATTATTTTTCCCGTAAATATTTTCCTATCTCTATCTATTGGTCCAAATAGCTTTACTAAATTTCCCACTAAATTTCTATATATAGCAACCTTATCTCCTTTTTTTAACTTTTCTGACTTCAAAATTTCAACATCATCTTTCTTCATATTGTTTGAAATATTAATTTTTTCGCTAGTTCCATCAATCATAAAACTGCAATTACCTTTAGCTTCATCATATGACTCAAACTCCGCTAATGCTCCAAATGCGTTTTCCATATTTAAAATTTCAATGTTTTCTAAGTATACTATTCCTAATGTTCTATCCTTTACAGAACTCATCAAGTAATTAATTTTTGTTCCATTTTGGTACTTATAAAAATTGTCTGCACTTAAATACATTGATCTATCACCAAGATAGTCATCAAACGAATCAAAAAATAGCCAAGCATCATCGTATTTAATTGCAGTAATCATACTTTTATCTTCTCTAAAATCATTTTCTGCTTTAAAATCTTTGTATCCACTATCATAATCTAATATTATGGGTGATTTATCAACTTTTACAGCAAATCCAACTTTAATCCCCGATTTTAAGTATGAATTTCCTTTAGAATAAAGATAGATTAGATCTCCTTCTTTCAAATTTGCTAAATCATTAGTTGTTAAATTAGATATTTCAATTACATCACTCTTTGTATTTTTTAATTTTGGGTCTTTAATACTAAATAATGGAATATTTAAATCTATTTCCTTTTCAATTACCTGTTTCCTTATTTTCTCTTCATCTTCTACGCCATAAGCTATTTTAGCCTTATCGCCATCAATTTCTGTAATTATAGCGCAGACTAATTGTTCTAAATTCAAATCTTTTGGTAAATTCTCAATAGTAAAATTCTCCTGCTCATTAATATTTTTTACAGAAAAAAACAACACAATCAATAATGCTACAACTATTACTCCTAAACCAAGCCACAATCTAACGTTTTTCTTGCTTTGATTAGAAACTTCCCCCATATTATCCTCTCCTATTTATTTTATTGAACTCTAACCTAATTTTACTCTGGATAATTAATGAAGTGTTTACAATCCAATGACAATTATATACGTGATTAATTAGAAAAAAGACCCATGTGCATACTGCTTGAAACCTGCTCTGAAAGTATCTTTATAACCTCCTCAGGAGTTTCCTTTTTCCCAGTTCTTATCCATTCTACCAATACATTTATAGCTATACCTGATCTAAACGCCAAGAAGTAATTGAAATGATCTATTTCAATCTCGCCATCTCCATAATATTCACTGATTCCTCGCTCTAACAAACTTACAAATGCTTCACTCAAAACCTTCCTCTGTCTAGCCATTATAAGCAGTTCTACTATTGCAGAATCTGCATACCAAAATTTTAAAAAAGGCACTATAAAAAACGATTTGAAATAATCCGGTTCTGATTTATAATATTCCTTTAGATAATCATAAAGCTCCGAAAATTTTGTATCTAATTCATATCTGAGCACATCTTCTAATCTGTCAAAATTTCTATAAAATGTTGCACGTGCAACTTCTGCGCGCTCCACTACTTCCTTTACAGTAATATCCTGAAAATTTTTTTCCTTCATACACAACTTTAGTGATTCAAAAATTCTCTCACTAGAATGTTTTGCTCTCTTGTCATTCTTGATATGATACATTTCAACTCCTCCTGTCTCTTATCTTCATTATCTATTGACTCTTTCTTGATTGAAGTATATACTATCATAAAGTTATGAGTCAAGTGTTTTATATTTATCCAGATACAAGTCATTCGTTTGATAAATATAGAATTTTGTATTAAGGAGGTAAAAATATGGAAGATAATCGTATAAAACTACTAAGCACAGGTTCTATTTCAAAAGCAGTTATGAAAATGGCTTTGCCATCAATAATAGGTCTCTTAGTACTAGCTATATACAATATAGTTGATACTATGTTCGTTGCATGGCTTGGAACACAAGCAACTGGAGCAACTCAAATAGTATTTCCGATAACTATGGCTCTAGGTGCTGTAGGACTTACATTTGGTATAGGTGGTAGTTCTTATGTATCTAGATTACTCGGTGAAAACAAAAAAGAAAGAGCAGAACAAGTTGTTTCTACCAACTTTTACAGTGCTCTCGGATTAGGTATAATAATAACTATTTTAGGAATTTTATTTATAGAACCTATTCTACGCTTATTCGGTGCTACAGATACTATGATGCCACTTTCAAGAGATTATGGTATATTCATACTTTTAGGAGCTACCGCTCAAATAACAAACATGACACTGAACAACCTACTTAGAGGTGAAGGCAGTGCTAAATTGTCAATGATAGCTATGGTAACTGGCGCTGTACTAAATATATTTTTAGACCCAATATTCATATTTGGTCTTGGACTCGGAATAAAGGGAGCCGCTATAGCTACGAGTTTATCTCAATTCGTAACTATGTTTATGCTTATCCGCCCTTATTTAGCTAAAAAAACACTATTACATTTACACTTCAAAAATGTATCATATGATTCAGAGCTAATAATAGAAGTTCTAAAAATGGGAAGTCCTTCTTTTGCTAGAAATATTCTAACAAGTGTTTCTATGGCTCTTTTAAACAACGCTGCTGCACTATATGGTTCAGATGCAGCCGTAGCCGCTATAGGTATTGTTTCTAGAACAATGATGATAGTTATGTACATCATATTTGGATTATCACAAGGCTTCCAGCCAGTTGCTGGATACAACTACGGAGCAAAATCATATACTAGATTGAAAGAAGCTCTCGATTTTACAGTAAAACTAAGCATAGGAATCAGTGTCATAAGCTGTGCTCTATTCGTTATATTTGATGAAGCTGTATTGTCCATTTACAATCCTACAGAAACTGTTATGTCAATGGGATCTGAATTCTTAGTATACTATGCTTTTTCAACTATTTTGATGGCTTATACAAATGTAATAAGCGCTTATTATCAAGCAATCGGACGAGGTATGCCTGCATTACTTCTATCGCTAGCTAGGCAAGGTATTTTCCTCATTCCAGCAATACTCATACTTCCAAAATGGTTTGAAATGACTGGAATATATGTATCTCAACCCGTTGCAGATATACTTACATTAGCTCTCACTATGGTATTGTTTATTCCTTCGCTAAATAAACTAAAACTTTTGATAAGTGAGGAAAAGCAAAGCAAACAAATTGCTTAAATAACTACGCTTACTTAATTACTAAGTATAAAAAAACTATATTTAAAATTTACTGTTGTTACTAAACTCTCTCGGTGATATTATTTATTACTGAGGGGGTTTTATTTTGAAAAAATATATTTTTAAAATAAAATTTGAAATTCTTCTTCAAATTTTATTTTCTATTGTAGAATCATTATCTCTAGCAGCGCTTGCATATCTTCCAAAGGTAATATTTGATTTAATAGCAAAGACTTCTACACATAGCACCAATGCACTATTTACGCTTATCGTTCTTTTTTGCGTTCTATCATTTGTGTCAGTAGGAGCATCCTATCTTCAAATGATATTTATTTGGAAATATGCAGTAAAATTTGAAAATCTAATAAAAAGTGATTATTTTAGTGCAATTATGAGATACGATGATATCAAATTTCACCAAAGGGATATCTCAGAATATGTATCTATACAGAGCAACGATATAATGCAAATAGAACAAGATTATCTTACACCTATAGTAAGCGCTATAAACCAAATGATCAAAATAATAGTATTTGGAATAGTTATGTTTGTAGGTATAGACTGGCGAATCGCTTCTGTAGTATTTGTATCTTCTTTAATTTCAGCAGTACTTCCTAAGTATACTGGTGCTAAAACTGCATCTAAAAGACTTGTATTTGTTGAAAAACTAGGAAACTATACAAATCTCATATATGATTTTTTCAATGGATTTCGAGAAATTAATACTAGAAATGAAAAAAATATAATAAAAGAAAATGAAAAAGCACTATCTATGACACGCCAAAGCAGATACAACTATGGTAAAAATAAATCTATATCACTTGCAATAAATAGACTAACTCGCACCATTGTTCAATTGCTTGGATTTATAATGGTAATCATACTTCTCAATCGAGGTGAAATTTCTATAGGTACATGTATAGCTACACTTGGATTTATAAATAGCTTCATCGAACCATTAGAAGAAGTTCTCTATTGCTTTACCACTATAGAAACTGTAAAAGATGTAAAAAATAAAGTTTTTGACTTGCTCTCAGAATCAAAAATAGAATCAAAAATCACAAAGAAAAATTTTGACTCAAAGCTAGAAATTCAAAATTTAAGTGTAAAAAATGGGTCATTTGCACTCAAAAATATTTCACTTACATTTGAAAAAAACAAGCGCTATGCGATCGTAGGTCACAATGGCTGTGGCAAATCCACTTTGCTAAATTCAATCATGGGCTATATAAAAACATCTTCTGGAGAAATTCTAGTAGATAAAAAGCCACTATCAATGTACAACACCGAGTGGTTAATAAACTATACACTACAAAAAGCTCATGTATTTTCAAATACCTACGAAAATAATATAACTATGTTCGGATCGTATAGCGACCTATCAGAACAAACCCTAGACAATATAGGTCTTTCAAGTAAAATCGTAAACAAAATAAAACATCAAAAAAACGCATCAAATTTAAGCGGCGGAGAAAAACAAATACTATCATATATTCGAGCTAGAAATTCTAATACTCCCATTCTTCTTATGGATGAGCCATTTTCTGCCGTAGATCAAAAATCTAAACAGCTCTTAATGAAGGATATAGCTTCACTTCATGACAAGACTATAATAATGATAACTCATGATTTAGATGAATCTCTTTTATATTTTGATGAGGTTGTTGATATGGGAAAACTACTTTTAGCTTCAAGCTAAAAAAAGTCATAGCCTGCTTTTCAGGCTATGACTAATATTCAAGTATTAACATTCTTTTCTAAATGTATTTGCTTACTCCTATACTTTCAAAATACCAGTATTTCATCTCATCTTCTCTAATAGACTCAGACATCTCCATAAATT
Organism: Tissierellales bacterium; assembly: GCA_025210965.1. Classification (NCBI taxonomy): domain Bacteria; kingdom Bacillati; phylum Bacillota; class Tissierellia; order Tissierellales; species Tissierellales bacterium. The sequence continues at coordinate 1,045 of JAOAQY010000089.1, read as the reverse complement.
CTGGATCATCTAATAATTTGGGATGAAAAGCAGAGCTTCTCCAAAAGGTAAGTCCTAATTTCTGAAAAATATACTCACTTGCTAAATCCCTATCAGGTTCTTCAACAATACACTCATCAAGTTTCTCTAAAGCCTCAATTATATCTTCAGCTTTGGTTTTGAACACTTCAATATCATTAAAATATACATCATAAATATCCGTCATAACATCTACCAATTCGATAGTTACTACCGTTCCACTAGCATCATATTCTATTATGATGTCGTGTTCTTTATAATCCTCTGAATAATATATATCTGACTTTCTCAAAGTTCTGTGTTCACCAGTCAATATCTCCTCTACTTCTTCCTGACTCATGCCTAAATAAATATCACCAACACCTTTATTTGGAATTATGTTTAGTCTTTTCATTTCAGTTGCACCACTTACCCTTTCTATTTGTTATTAACTATGCGCTACATGTTATTTCATCAAAATTCTATCATCTCCTAATCACGATTTCAACATGCATTTCACAAATGGTAGCTATAAGGGTATGAATGGCTAATATACTGGCTTTATTTTCCTTTTAATACCAATTTCAAAATCAATCAAAAGCTAAAAAATCATCACATATGCCATTCATGTAATAATAACTACCATTCGCGGTCTTTACATTGAATATTCCTTTGCAGAGTGCTATACTCTGCTTGTAATTAGTTTCGATTTGTTCACCAGCACTATCTTTCAGATAAAAGGATGGTTAATTATGAAATTTAGAACTTTTGTAACAAGTATTTTGATTTTAGTATTTAGCCTTACTGCATACGCTTATGATAACACTATCCATAATGTAGATGATGATGAAATATATATAAAAAATGAATTTGAAAATCTACTTGATTTACAAAGTAAAAGTAAATCAGAGCTACAGGTGTATGGGTACCACGAAGATGAAATAACTGAAATCAATAGTATTGATTTTAAAAAAGAATATGGCAAATTGAATAATTTCTCAGATCAAGCACTTATGAAAAAGGGCTATACAAATGAGCAAATTCAAAC
>JAOAQY010000088.1 GCA_025210965.1 Tissierellales bacterium | reverse complement strand
GATTTTGATCCACAATATATAATTCCATGGGTAGAAGAGGCTATAAATAAGCTAAGCGATGAATCTTATTATTTGTTAGGACACTCTTTTGGAGCGACAGTTGCTGCTCATTTATGTACTTCAAGTTCACGAAAAGTAAAAAAGATGATTTTACTTGATGGAGCGTATCATGATTCGAAATTTGCGTATGAGTACAATACAAAATTGTATGAACTTGGAAAGTTAAGCTACAAGCCTTTTAGCTGTTTAGAAGATGAAGTTAATTATTATATAGATGACTTTGATAATTATATTTTTGATGAATACGAACAGGCTGTTCAAACCGAACTTAACAATCATAGTAGAAATAACGAATTTATTAGAGAAGCAATAGAGGAGTTAATTGTAGAAAGCAGAGTGGGCTATAGATGGCATGCAAGTGGCAAAACTGCAAAAAAGGCACTGAAGTTTCAGTATAATTCACAAAAAACAATAGAATTTGAAAAAACAAACGTACCCGTATTACTTATATATTCTAAACAACCATTTGAACTAGTTGAGTGTCGAGAATTACAAATAAACGAATTTAGATCTAAATTTGATTTAGTAGTTAAAGCATATGAAAATGCTGGACATATGATTCATTACGATGAGCCTAAACTATTAGCCAAAGATATAAGGAGCTTTTTTAGTGATGATTTTGAATCTAATTCAAAAATAGAATAGCAATATGATATAATAATTGTAAAAAATATATTTAGAAGTTACAATTATGATTTATTTTAGAGCATTTAAAACCGGGCATAAAAGTAAGTAACGTTTAGTCTTGATTGAGAATTTCAAATGCAATAAATTAGAGAAAATAGAAGGAGCATGGTGTGTATGAAGCTTAAAATAGTACTGATTATACTAGGAATTATTGTATGTTTGATGTTTATAAAAAATAATACTATGCCAAGAAATTTAGGCGTAAATAATGGCAAACTTGCAAAAATGCCAAGTTCTCCAAATGCAGTGTCATCTCAAGCAAAAACCGAAGAAAAGCAAGTTGCGCCACTCTTATATATAGAAGATAAGTCGAAATCGAAATTGAAGATAGAGAGTATTATAGGCGAATATCAGTCAGCAGAAATAATAACTAATACTGAGAATTATATACATGTGGTATTTAGTACAAGTAAAATGAGATTTAAAGATGATGTTGAATTTTACTTCGATGATGAAAATAAGGTGGTTCACTATAGATCAGCTTCTAGAATAGGATATTCAGACATGGGTATGAACAGAGCTAGGTATGATGAGGTAGCTGATAAATATGGTAATTAATTAGATATGATTATTTTTCTGTGTTGGCTCTGAAGAATAGATATGGAAATAATTTAGATAAAATAGTTTAGAAAAGTGCGGTGAGAGGTAGATGGTGAAAACGATTGTTGGAGTATTTGCACATCCGGATGATGAGATTAGCAGTGCCGGATTGTTAGAAAGAGCGATTAATGTAGGTCGTAATGTGCACTTAATTTGTGCCACAAGAGGAGAGGCTGGAAAGGTTAATAACAATGTGAAGGGTCACATATCGGATATTAGAACTAAAGAATTAGAAGAAAGCTGTGAGTTATTAGGAGCAGCATCTTTAAATTTTCTTGAAGTCGGTGATGGTAAGTCTGAAACTTGGGTAGCAACAAAAGTAGAGGAAAAGTTATATAAAATGATAAAGGATATAGACCCTGATATTATTATTACGTTTGATAAAAATGGTGGGAATGGACATCCTGATCATAAAGAAATATCTAGGATTACACAAAATGTTTTTGATAGAATAAATGACATAAATAAGAAACTTTATTTTGTTTCATTGTTTCCAAAAAGTTTTATGAGGAAAAAATTATGTTTATTACCAATTTCTAAAAATCGTAAAGAGCATTTTTATAAAAAATTTGCAGTAGAGGATGATCAAGTATCATTTATGATTAAACTAAATAGAAAAGAACTAAAGAAAAAATTGAATTTAGTTAAGTGTCATAGAAGTCAATTTCCAGATACTAAGGGGAGGTATTATAAGGTTCCACTAAGTATTTTTAAGATATTCGCAAGATATGAGTGTTTTTACTGTAAGGATTTGAAACAAGAGGAATTAGATAATCTAGAATTTTTCTAGTAATTACAATAGTTTACTAGATTGGAGAGGAGTCATGTCTTATAGACATGACTTTGGAATCATATAAAAAATAATTATTTTGGAATGGCCATCTTTCAATGTATAATAGTTATATGAATATTACTTTAAAGCCGATAAAATGTAGTTTTTGTTGACTTTAGTAAGTGGATTAAATAGGGGTGATTTTTTTGAAAGAAAGGCGAATTATTCCAATTAATGCGGTGATTTTGACAGTAATTGTAATCGTCATGTTTTTTGTGACACTTTTGACTCAGAATATAATAAAAGAACTTGCAATGCGAGATATTAAAAATATCACGAGGCTTACAAATATAAATATATATAGCGAAATAAACAAAGAATTGATAGAGCCTATAAATAGTTCGCTCATAATGGCTCAAAATACATTGTTTCTTGATTTTATGAATGAGGACACACCTGAGACGGAGTCTAAAATGGCAGAATATCTTACTGCTATACAAAAGGCAACTGGGTATGAGTCTGTTTTTTTGACTCCAAATAGTACTTTGAGTTACTATCACCCAGGTGGAACAGATGAGAAGGTAAATATTGATAGTGAGCATGCATATTGGTATACAAATAGAATTGATGCCGAGGATGCATATGGGTTTGTTGTCAACACAGAACAATTAGATAATTGGGCACTTACTATATATGTTGACGCAAATATTAGAGATAGAGATGGCAATTTTGCAGGAGTGACAGGTGTTGGAAAACGAATAACACATCTTCAAAATATTCTTACAAGCTATCTTGATAATCAGGGAGTAGAAGCATATATAGTTGATGGTACTGGTATGATAAAGGTACATCGTGATAATAGCTATATCAAGAATATATCATTATATGATTTAGAGAGCATTCCAAATGAATCAATAGACATATTGCAAAGCGATGTAAATCCCATTGAGAAAATAATTGACAATAGATTTTTTATAATTCAGAAGATACCACTGCTTGATTGGTATCTAGTTGTTAGGAAGAGCAGTTCGGAGCTGACAAAGTATCTTAATCACTATAGTTTGCAGGTGATTGCTACTTTGGCATTTGGATCATTGTTTATTCTAGTTGTGACAAATTATGTTATATCTAGATACAAGAAACAAATAATAGATTTGTCAAATATCGATCATTTGACAGATATATCGAATAGAACCATATTTGAGCACGCTCTCGAAAAAGCCGTAAAAAATTCTGACAGGCAGCAGTTTTGTTTAGCAATATTTGACTTGGATAATTTAAAGAAAATCAATGATACTCTAGGTCATGCTAAAGGAGACTATATTTTAAAGTTAATAGCAGATATAGCTAAAAACAAATTCAAATCACCTGATTTTGTATCTAGAGTGGGTGGTGATGAATTTGCAGTTATGATATACCGACCGCTAGAAGAGGCTCAGTTATCTATGGAGAAATTTAAAAATATGATAGATGACAATGAAGATCTTAAAAGAGTAGATGGTACTGTAAGTATAGGAATAACTGAGGGTAATAAGTTTGACACTGGAACTAGAGTATACAAAAGGGCTGACAAGGCGCTGTATAGATCAAAAAACGATGGCAAAAATAGAATTACAATTATTAAAGTTTAAGTAAAGAAACTCTAAGACGGAGATTTTGTCTTAGAGTTTCTTATTTGTTACAACGTAAAAGATTGTTTTTTGTTAATAAAAATCATGATATTGGTAACTAATGTAAATACTATGATTGCCGACATTATTATGAGGAAATAAAATTGTTTGTTTAGTTAAAAAATAAATATGTAAGGGGTTTGTTAATGATTAAGAATTTATTTAAAAAAGCTGATATTTTTCAGTTAATTAGAAAAGGGAATGTAAAAAAGGTAGATGAAAAATTAAATGAAGATGTGATATATGAAAGAAGTGAGGATGGATATTTCCCGATTGAAATCGCATTACTTTCAAATCAATTAGAAATCGTGAAGCTGTTCGTTTCAAGAGGCGTAGAGATTCCAGACAAAATAGATGATATTGGCATCATACACAAGCTTGTGCAGGAAAATTGTAGCAATTATGAGCTTATAAAGTATATAGTAGAGGTTAATGGAAATGTCAATTACTTGTCTAGTGGAGTCAGTGCATTAGGAGAGTGTATGAAGTGTAGACAAACTGATTTCAAAATGGTAAAAACGTTGTTGGAGCTTGGCGCTGATGTCAACGCTTCATCAGATCACTGGCTTACTCCGTTAGTACTGCTCATAAAAAATTATGATAAAAGTACAACTGAAAAAATTAAGATGTTAAAGCTATTTGAAAATAGTAATGTTGAATTTAAAACAAAGAGAAATCCTTTTTTCTTTGGAAATAATAGAACTAATTTATATTTGCCGGTATTACAAAATCGAGAACATAAATTGTTTATACAGCTTTTGAGAAATTTAAAGAATATAACTGATGAAGAGATGGATACTATAAAAAATTATATAAATCAGTCGAACTTCACAGGTAAGATATTAGATGAATTATTGGTTACAAATGAAGAACTTTCTCTAAATCTATATTTTCCTGCAAGTATCTACCAATATAGTGAACTTGTAAAGCAGATTGAAACAAGAGATATAGAGACTATGCAAAATGAAAATTTTGTATTAGAATTTTGCATTAATGAGAAATTATTATTGGAAGAGAAAAAAGATTTGATTCAAAAATTCATTTCAAAAGGTGGAGAATTAAAGGGAATAAAAAAATTTGGAAGAGATGATACGTACGGATTTAATCTACTAAGCTATATAGCGTGTTTTACACAAGGTAAGCATTTTTTAGAGTTAGTGGAGTATTTGATTGAAGAAGGAGCAGAAATAGAGTGTGATGGAGAGAGTGCTTTGTTCAATGCGCTTTGGTTTGCAAAAAAGGATTATGCTGAGCTATTTTTAAGAAAAGGAGCAAATATAAACTTTGTTTGCGAAAATGGGGATAGAGTTTTTTCAAGAATTGGAATGGTTACAATTCAAGGGAATGAATCGGGATTTGATGAGTGTTTTGATCTCATGAAATTAGTATATTCGCATATAGATGATTCAAAAGAGAGAATAGATTTGATGCAAAGACCGTATCAATATAGAAGCAGTGATGAAAATGACTATGTGAAAACAAATCCTTTTTGTTTTTTTGTGTTTACATATATTAGCCAAATAGAAATGAAAGTGCTAGATTATTATTTTGAAAATGGTTTTGATATGAATACTACAACTCACTATGAAGAACTTGATTTCAATATGCTTAGGCATATATTTAATTCTAGAAATCAAGAATTTTTGATGAATGTATTGAAAACACATACTGAGATAGACACTTGTGAAGACGATGGATATCCTTATGTACTCAATTATTTGAAAACCGAAAATTATGAGTTGATTGAGTTACTTATAAGGCGTCTTAGCGATATAAATAGAATATTTACTGTAAATGGCAACAACACAACATTATTTGAGCAGTCTATAGTTCATTCGACGTCAAATGAAGAAGTTTCTAGAATTATATTGGATTGTCGAGAAGATTTAGATGTGGATTATAGTTTAAAAGTATCTACTATAGTCAATGCTTTTAAGGCTAAATATACTATTGAAACTATGGAAAAAATAATCAAAAATGCGAAAGATGTAGATAAAAGATTTGAGTATCAGATGTATTCTAATTGCAAGAAGTCTCATTTTACTCCACTTACTTTTGTTTGTAGTGCTCAACCATTTTATGATGATGCGAGGGAATTATCTGTTGACCAGACGTATGAGTATGTTATTAATGTTGCTAAAATGCTGATAGATGAAGGCGCTGATGTGAATGCTAAATTCAAAAGTGAGAGGATAGAAAGAAAATATGCGGTTGGAGTTGAAAAAGAGGAAGACTCGATATTAGAAAGGGCATTTGTCTCAGATGAAATTTATTCGGGAACTAAAATTTCAGAACTTCTTTTATCAAGTGGAGCGGATATCAAAGTTACAACAGGGGCATTTAATACTAGAATAGAGCATTTCCTAACTCTTTGGGACCATTTTGATGATGATACATGCATTTCGCACTTTGAGTTGCTTAAAAAATATAGAAGTGAAGATTTGGATTTAAATGTCAAGACCAATTTAGGTAACAATACTGTTTTATCAGCTGCACAGCATTGCCGCGCGAAGTTGATTCAATGGTTAATAGAGAACGGGGCAGATCAATTTATGATTGGAGGACATGACAATTCAAATGCTATCGATAGAGCTATAACTGTTTGGCCAGATAAAGAGCCACAAGCAAGAGTTGAGACGGTAAAAGTTTTACTAGAAGCTGGACTTGATATTGAAATTAGGAATCCTCAGAGTCAAACTCCACTTATGGCGGCAGCTGAAGTTGGCGCGCTTGATGTTGTCAAGTTCTTGCTAGAAAATGGAGCTGATGTGGAAGCTGTCAGTGATGAAGGAGAAAATGCAATCTGTTTTGCTGTTAAAGGGGCATATGACTATCAGTTTACTAGAAAATCAGGGATGAATGAAAGTAACAAGATTAGGATTATAAATTTACTAGTTGAGTATGGCTGTGATATAAACTGTGTACCACTAGAGGGACTAACACCTCTAGGATATTCAATTTGGGGTAAATACAATGAAATTTTTAATTGCTTAATGAAATTAGGTGCGGATATTAATTTGAAGGATTCATTTGGCATTACGCCGCTTATGAGAACTATCTTGTGTGAAAATGTAAATGCAAAGCGAAGTTTGTTGTCTAATGATAACATTGATGTGAGTATAGAAGATAAAAATGGTCAAAATATCTTATTTTACTTAGTTAGAGAAGCTGATACGGACGATAATGTAAATGAATTTATTAAGTTCATAAATGAGTACAAGGCTCCTTATACAAAAAATGATTTTGGAGAATATCCTTTATTTTATGCAGCTGAAGGTAGAATTAATTTCACAAGAGCAATTCTACAAATAGATGCTGATTTAAATTGTGAAGATGTGAAGGGAGCTACTCCGCTTTTAATTGCTTGTGGTTTTTATATAGAATATGCTGATGATTTTAGATTTGGCATCCAAGAGATAATCATAGAGGCATTAATCAAAAAGGGAGCTGATATTAACTATAATAATAAAAATGGCATTAGCGCTTTAGATATAGCAAAAAGAATAAATAATTCATCTCTTGTAGATTATTTATTGTCTTTAGGTGCTAAACCTAAACAAATTTAATACAAAACCATATTTGATACAAAACCATATTTGATACAAAACCATATTTTGACAAAGTTCCATATAGAAAGTATTATTGTATATAAGGATGCTAGATAATCTTGTTTGGGTGGCTATATTGCTATAATGCATAGCTTTGAATTTAGGCAATATGGTGCTCGGGGGTATTTTAAAATACAATATGGGGTGAGTTAATGTTTTACAAAAATTTGAGAAGTATTAGATCAAAAATGCTGATGGTCATTATTCCAATCATATTGATTGCATCTATTGCGATCGCTAGCATTATAGTGCAAAGTGCGAAGTCAAGTCTTGAGAGTGAAATTGATGGAAAGACGGCTATCACATTAAGTGAGGTTGGTGAATCTATTGAGCATGAATTTACAGCACATAGACAGGTGGCACAGTCTATAGCATCTGTCTATGGAGCTAAAGGAAATAAACTCAGTAAACAAGACTATAGAGCTATAATTGAAAAGATTGTAGTTATGAACTCAAATACATTGGGTTCTGGAATTTGGATTGATGAGTATAAGTACAGTGAAAATGAAAGGTATTTTGGTCCATATGTATATAAAGATGGTAATAATTTGATATATACTGATGGCTATGAAACAGAAGAGTATGATTATCCAAGTCTAGATTGGTTTATAGATGGCAAGAACACAAAAAATAATGCGAATTGGACAAGTCCATATTATGACGATGATACTAAAATCACTATGATTACTACTTCAGTACCAGTTAAAACTTCAAATGGAGTGGTAGGAGTTGTTTCGGCGGATTATGATTTGAGTACTATCCAGCAGATGGTATCAGAAGTTAAAGTTGGGGAAGAGGGGTATTCGTTTTTGCTAGATAGCGAAGGTTTATTTATAGCTCATAAAGATTCGCAAAAAGTTATGAAGCAGAATATAAGAGATGACAAAGATTTGAAAAATATAGCGGCAGATATATTCAAAGTTGATAGTGATTCGATAAGTGTAGATATAGGTGGTGAAGCGTATAAGGCTTATTTTCTAACACTTAAGAGCACTGGATGGAAACTCGTAGTCATGCTTCCAGAAAATGAACTTTTTCAGGCTGTAAATAGCATGTTGACAAAAACGATAATAGTTACTCTTGTTATATTGGTGCTAGCGTTTGTATTGGTTAGTTTGTATAGCAATTCATTGACTAAAAGTATAAAAGCTTTTGGTGAGAAACTTAGCTATCTTGCTAAAGGAGATTTGACTAGAGAGATTGAGGTTACATCAAGAGATGAGATTGGAAAGATGGGAGAGCATTACAATACTTCTATCAGAACTCTAAGAGGTCTAGTAAATCAAATTTCAGATAGCTCAGGCAATGTAGCTATTACATCAGAGCGATTGGCAATGACATCTGGACAAGCATCTACTGCTTCTGATGAGGTTTCAAAGACCATAGAAGAGATTGCTAATGGTGCTAGTGAACAGGCGAGAGATATCGAACAAACAGCAGAAAATGTAAATGAATTAGGTGACCTTCTTGAGAAAGATGCGGTTTATATTCATGAGTTGAATAAAGCGGCTGTGCAAATTGAAAATCAAAAAGAAGAGGGCTTTGTCATATTAGATGAGCTAAATACCAAGACAGGTCAAAATAATGATGCAGTCGCAAATGTGTACGATATTATTATGAGTAATAATGAAAGTGCAGAAAAGATTGAAACAGCTAGCGAGATGATACAAAGCATTGCAGATCAGACCAATCTTTTAGCTCTAAATGCGGCGATTGAAGCGGCTAGAGCTGGAGAAGCTGGTAAAGGATTTGCCGTTGTAGCAGAAGAGATACGAAAACTAGCAGAAGAATCTAATAATTTTACAAAAGATATAAAAGCTGTCATTGATGAATTAAAAGACAAATCTCAAAAAGCTGTAGGTTTGATTCAGGAAACAAAAATAATTGTAAATGATCAAGCTCGTAGTGTTAGCGAGACTGGCGGCAAGTTCAATGGTATTGCAAAAGAAATAGATGCTATAAAAGATATCATTGATAAGTTAAATAGTTCGGTAGAGCTAATGGCGCAAAATAAAAATGATGTCGTAGAGCTTAGTCAAAATCTATCTGCATTTTCAGAGGAAAACGCTGCGAGTACAGAAGAGGCATCAGCTGCGATGGAGGAACAGGCAGCTACTATTGCTGAAATTGCAGAGTCAGGAAATAATTTGGCTCTAATAGCAGAAGAGCTTAGCACTATAATCGGACAATTTGAAATTTAGGCGATTTTTTTAATAAAAAAACTATCTTAGAATCTTTTACAATGAAATTGTATTTTAGATTTTAAGATAGTTTTTTGTTGCTATTTAATTATTATGTTGTTGAATTCGTCTAGATCAAAAGATCTTGATATAGGATTTGAATTTATTGTGTTGAATTTAATCCAAGTTCTGTGGTTTAAATCTGTGTGACCATTTAATTTTGCATTGTTTATGACTAGATAATAAGTTTCTCCTGGTTCATAATCTGTTTTAGGGATTATTTTAATTGATCGACTATCGCTTAATTCTATTTCAAATTCTTTGTCGTGTTTTTCTTCATCAAATAGTTCTATATCGCAAGTAGTTATTATTTTTTCATTTATGTCTCTGTTAAAGCTTATAGTCCAATCTTTATCAAGAGCGACATCGTCATATTCTTTGAATTTTTCTTCAGGCAATTCATAAGAGCATATGTCGAATTTGTATCTTTTATCATTTGATAGATGTGTATCATCTGCAGCTAATAATTCATGTGTAAGGTATAGATAATAAGATCTACAGGTTTCAAAGCATTCATCTGGTGTGATTTTTATTCTATCATTTTCTAAGAAATCTATTGTTAGAGGTACTTTGTTTTTAAAACAATCATATATATAGATGTTATCATCATTAAATGAATCTTCATTGATTGATTTGTTGAATTTTATTACAAAGCTTTTATCTTCTAAGAAATTAGTTTCAAAGTAGGTGCTTTGACCACTAAACTGAGGGTCAGGATCATTGTCTAATGGTAAACCAATTATAGAGAAATTACTGAATTTATCTACCCAAATATTTATACCAGTAGGATTACCATCTTCATCATATGCAACTTCACCTTTGTCTACTTTAGTATCTCCATCGGAGTGTTCTACAAAGACAGCAAGAGGGGCAACAAATGTATCTATTTCCTCTTGAGTAGTTGGAATATCTACATTTTTAAGAGGCACAAATATTTTTGTTCTAGATGAAAAGTTTGTGCTGATAGCTATAGTCGTTCCAATTTTTTTTGAACCTGAAACTACACTTGCAATCATTTCGTCTACATGCTTTTCTTCTACAGGGTCGTCGATTTTTCTTATATTGATTTTTATATCATCTGATTTTATATCTTCTAATGTGTCTTTCGGTATATCAAGCTTTGCATTATCAGATTCAATTGTTAGATCTATATCGTTTTCGCTTAATTTTTCAACAGATTCTTTTTTTAGAGTAAATTCCGATTCGTCGGCTTCTTTCCCTTGTACTTGTTTTACTTGGATGATAGCCTTATGATTTTCTGTTTCTAAAGCTTTTTTTACAGTTTCATCTGCTTTGGTTTTGTCAAATTCTATATTGTCTTTTATTTTTCCGTCTTCTTCTTTTCTATTAATCACAACTTTTGCAGCTGTCTGATTGTCAGTTCCATCGTCTTCATCATCGACAATTACATCAACTTCTATGTCTTTTCCATCATCTGGTTCAGGCTGTGGGTCAGGCGTTGGTATAGGTGCAGACTGTCTATTTATAGTAATTGTATAAGTTTTTTGAGTAGAGCCATCTTCAGCAGTGATAACGATGTCAATGACATTATCCCCAACAGATAAACTAGTATTAGAAGATGCATTACCCGAAGTAGTATTATTACCATCGACAGTCAAGGCACTATAGCTTAAATCATTAGCAGTTGGAGTAAAATTAATACTAGTATTGGAATAAGGTAAATTTATGCTGTAGCTGGTAGTACTAGAGTCAAAAGCAGGGCTGAGGCTACCGTAGTTAGGAACCAAATTAGAAAGAGTAGCATCAGTCGAAAGCGCATCTCTAATTACTGTAACAGTATAAGTTTT
>JAOAQY010000087.1 GCA_025210965.1 Tissierellales bacterium | reverse complement strand
GATAACCATCCAAAATCCATAATACTTCCTCCTCTATTTTTGTAATCCCTATCTATCTCTCAGCATTTTTAGCAATAAAAAAAAACAATAGACAATCACGCTATTGTTTATAATCAAACAATACCTATCTTGTCCCTACTCCGAGATAGCACTCCATCAAAACTTTAGGGTAAATTTTGATGACAGTCTTACGCCTATTAGACGTAAACCCAGCAAGCAGTTTTGGTTCTGCCCACTTCGGCATCGTTTCCTTTTGCTCTGCTTCTAAGACTTCCGGTCTCCACAGTGCTACTCTTAAACAATGCGCCTCTACCTCATCGAATCAAGATGAGGCATTTCTATTAAACTGTTATCGTTACTTTATCATAATAAATTTTTTTTGTCAAATATTTTTAATAAAAAACTAATCCTATCAATCCAGGCCCAGTATGTACACCTACAACTGCACTGATTTCTTCAACACTTACAAGTGCTTCTGGATATTTTTCTAGCAATGTTTCTTTTACTAAAACTGCTTCTTTTTTTGCATTTGCATGCAATACAGAAATATATTGTGGAATTCTTTTTTTGTCCTCATCCGTTTTTTCCAAAAGCATTCGTATAGACTTTTTACGTCCATTGACTTTTTTGACAGTTTCAATACTACCATCTTGTATCGTCAATATAGGTTTTACTTGCAATAGTTCACCCACGGTTCCACTGAAGTGACTTATTCTTCCACCTTTTCTTAAATGATCAAGCGTTCCAACAACAAAATCAACCTGTATCAATTTCAAAGTTTTCTTAATTACTTCAATTACTTCATCCACTTCTACTTCACTAGCTGCAGTTTTAGCGGCTTCCCATACAGTATATCCTAAGCCCATAGAAACTTGAAAACTATCTATGATTCTAATATTCATAGGTCCTTTATACTGTTCAGCAATATTTCTCACAACATTAAACGTTCCACTCAAGCCACTAGATATAAACAAACCAATAACATCTGTATAACCTTGCGCCTCTAAATCACTTATACCTTTTAAAACATCTTCTGGCGATGGAAGCGAAGTTTTCGGAATTTCCTCTACCATTTTTTCATATATTTCATCTGATGTGATTTCAATTTTGTCTCTGTATTCCTTTTCCTCAAATACAATTCTAAGCGGTATAACCTTTATTGGTAATTCTGATATATATTCAGCTGATAAATCACAACTCGAATCAGTTAAAATAGCTATTTTCGACATAAACTCCTCCTTATTTATGACAAATCTCGTGTCTTTTAGCTTTAAAAAATTCTCTTAAATTAGCCATTGCTCTTATCAATTCACAATCATCTGTCAAATTTACATCTTTTAATAAATTTTCAATCATTTCCTCATGAAAAGACTCATGTGCATCAAACACAACACGTCCCTTTTCTGTGAGTTGAATCAAAACAATTCTACGATCCCCCTCATCTCTATGCCTTTCAACATACCCTTTTTTTACAAGTCTGTTTATGGCTGTTGTAAGCGTTCCTACCGTTATATCAAGCCTCTCCGCTACTTTACCCATGGTTTTAGATGTTTCTCTTCCAATAGCCTCTATGGTATGTACTTCTGTCATAGTAACATCCTCATATCCCATATACTGCATAGCATTTTCCTCTATATTTAAGATATCATTAAATATCTCAACCAACATATCATTTGCAACTTTTTGAGCTTTTGCCACCGTTCTACCTCCTTTGCCCATTTGTTACTTAACTCTAACATAAAAAAAGGTTAGTGTCAATTCTTTTGACTGTCAAAGTTTTTGATTTGCCAAACTTTTTTCCAATCAATTTTGCTTTGTACTTTCATAATAAACTCCATACCACAGGCCTGTTCCACTAATAGTTATGGTATACACATTAAACGTCCTCATAATATCAAGTACCATTGCTAAACCCAAACGCATCAACAAAATCTCCTCATAGTATATATGTTCGCTTTCAAACTTATTCTTCTTAAAATATTCTTTCATCTCTCCAACATTGCTGAATTTATCGCACAATATTTTTTGCGCATGTTGCATTTTTGAAACCAAGTCTTTTCTAGTTAATATTTTCCCATGTTGATTTTTGTTACCAATCTCATCTGTCGCCTTCGTCATAGCTGTTCCAAGTCCAACACATTGAAGATTTCTTGATCTATAATCACTTATACCATCAATTTTCTTAGAAGTTGACTTTCTAACATATTCGTTGTAGTACCAAAATGATTTTTCGAGAGCTCTTTCATTTTTGCTTTTTGTAAAAAATATTTCTTTCAATGAATTCGTTCCCAACTTCAAATTGTAATTCAACAAAGTCCGAGTTCTTTTTCTATATTGAAGAATCTCAGTTGATGCCCCACCTTGGTCAATCAATAGCAAATCTTTACGCTTTCTGATGTGATTCCGACCAGAAAACATAAAAGCTTCCAATGTTAAAATTGCTTCTTCTTCTTGCTTTAATATCTTAATATTTATCTTTGCACGATCCTTAATTAATCTTACTATCGCTTTTCTATTTCTAGCGCGTCTATAAACCGCGGTTCCTACCGCATAAAGGATTTTAACTCCTAAATATCTGGCCTTTTCAACTTGTTTTATTATTACTGGTAATACCTGTCTTTCAAAATAGTCTTCATCTAAAATCAGTTGATCATTCAAACCATGAATAGTTTGTGTTAGATAACCTTTTCTATAGAAAAACTCAAAGTCAAAACCATCTGAATCTAGTGAATTTTTATCACCAATTAACAACTTCACAGCCCGAGAACTCAGTTCTAAAACACCAACTTTTCCACCGTCCGTTGAATTCAAATAATTTCGTCCCTCGCGCAAATTTACATTTACAGGTAACCAATTTTCTATGCTTCTTTTTTTCCTGCTCTCATAGTATTTCATTATCGCGCCAACCCCATCTAAAAAATCTAACGATTATCTCCTTTTTCCATAATCTCCTGTTCTTTTATAACAAACAAAAATCCATTTTGGTATAAACTCATTTTCGGATCATTTAGCAACACTTTTATGTGCATTTTACCTGTTTCCAAAGTTCTTTCAATTTTATAATTTTCTTTTTTAAAATAGAAAAACAATTTCCCATTCTCTATCATTTTAACAAAGCCAATATCATTGCTACTTTGAATACAAACTATTTTGCCAATTTTCAAATCATCAAGTATTGCATCTAATTTATCATACTTAGCTTCTTTTTTAGCTTCGACAATTATTTCTCTCTTGTACTTCACCCGATTAACAAATATCAACATTAACATGAAAACACACCCCATGGTTGCAATGCTAAATATCCCTCCAGATAAGCTACTATTATTATAAAGATAATAACTATATGCAAACACCCCTAAAAAAGCTATATTGAATGCTATAGAAACTGCATCTATAATTCTAAATTTTTTTAATATTTTGTCCTGATAATTAAACATAATTTCCTCCTATATTATTTTATTTGCAATTTTTACTCTGCTATAAAATAAATTTTGTAACCTACTTTATTTTTGCTTTATTTTATTATACAATATGTTCTTGAATAAATGAAGAAGGGAGTTTTTTTTATGTGGTATGATAAGAGATTTCATAGTCTAAATTATGCTCTAAGAGAACATTTTGATTGCAAAATAATAAAATTATCTATAGACGGGGGGTTCACCTGTCCAAATAGAGATGGTTCAATAGCTAAAAACGGCTGTATATTCTGCAGTGAACAAGGTTCTGGAGAATTTGCATCATCTAGCTCATTGTCTATAGAAAACCAAATTGAAGAGCAAATATCTTTACTTTCAACAAAATGGCCTAACGCAAAATATATAGCTTATTTTCAAAATTTCACATCTACTTACGGATCTGTTGAGTATTTGAAAAAAATATATGACTCCGCTTTATCTTGTAACAATGTAGTCGGATTAGCTATTGCAACTCGTCCAGATTGTCTTAGTATAGAAGTTTTAAATCTTTTAGCTGAATTTAACAAAAAAACATTTCTCTGGATTGAATTAGGCCTTCAAAGTATACACAAATCATCCGCTGACTTCATACGCCGTGGATATTCTCTAGATGTTTTTGACAACGCTGTCAATAATTTAAATGAGCGCAATATAAAATCTGTCGTACATATCATCTCAAATTTGCCGACAGAATCGAAAGAAGACTACTATTCAACTTTAAAATATTTAAATAAAAAACCAATATGGGGCGTAAAAATACATATGCTACACATATTAAAAAACACAGATTTAGAAAAGTATTATTTACAAAATCCTTTCTCTCTAATGAATCAAGATGATTATATAAATCTCATAGTTCATAGTTTAGAAATTCTCAGACCCGATATAGTAATTCATCGCATAACTGGCGATGGAAAAAAGGAAGATTTAATTGCACCGCGCTGGACTCTTAATAAAAGAGCTGTTTTAAACGGTGTCGATAAATTGCTAAAATCTAGCGATAGCTATCAAGGTAAACTTTACAACCCATAACATCTCCCTCACAAATTCAGTGAGGGATTTTTGCTTTATAATTTAAAGAGTATGAAGCTTCGTCTCTTTTCCCTTTTTCCAGTAAATAACCTCTCCATTGTAGGTAATTGTAAAAACATGAGTTTCATTAATCGCAATAAATTGAACATGCTCTATTTCATCCACTAATTTAGGCTGCCTAGCAACATTGTTTCCCTCGTAAGATCCCCAAACGTATACTTTACCAAATCTGTCTAATGCCATTCCATATTCTCCACTTGCACATACTTGAACTATCTCTATCAAACCTCTAATTTCAGTCGGAAAAGATTCATCTACTTTATTGTTCTTTCCTAGCTGATATTCATCATTTTTACCCCAACTGTAAACTTGACCCGAATCAGTTAGAGCCAGCGAAAAATAATCTCCTACTGCTATATCCTTACATGCTTTTAGCCCTATCAATACTGGTGCTTTTTTGTTTCCTCTTGTACCATCTCCAAGCTGCCCATGATTATTTAACCCCCATGACATTATATTTCCATTGATAAGCAATGCTACAGTATGGTCCATACCTACTGCAACCTCTTTAACTCCTATTATATTCTTTACTTCTGATGGTTGATTTTGAGCTACTACCGTTCCATTTCCCAATTGACCATACTTATTATTTCCCCATGCATACAATTTTCCTGAAAAGCAAAGTGCCATAGAAGTACTTCCACCAGCAAATACACGTTTTGCATCATATAAATTTTCAACACGAATCAGTTCATTAGAGCTTTCTAAAGTTCCATCACCTAGTTGCCCCTGCTTATTATTTCCCATTGCAAAAATTCTTTGATCGTACGTCCCAAATAATATGTGATTATCTCCAGCATCTATAGATTGTATGCTATAGCCTTCAAATGGCTCATAACGTTCATACTCACCATTCTCTTCTAAAAAATAACTCAAGCAATTTCCATTCTTAAGTAATACAAAAAAACAATTTTCACCTGCAGAAATTTCTTTTACACCTTGTTCCTCCTGTACTAAGAATACTTTTTCTGCCCATTTCGACCAGTTTTTATTACTATCTTGTATCTTAAGTCTAACAATATGTTCTCCAGGTTCATCATAAAAAATTTTTTTATTCTCCCAAACAACATCTTTTATAGCTCCATCCTCTGTTATTGATTCCTTATAGTTCCATCCGATTTGAGTCGTTGTTGTCAAATTAACATCGGGCATCATAGTTATAATTGCCTGTGGTTCAACCTCACTTCTCTTCAATTTTATAAAACCTAAGTACAATATTCCTCCCTCGTAATAAGAATCTGTACCTAGTTCTCGAATTATACTCTCAGCTCTCGTCTCCTCAACACTGTAAACGATTAGATGTTTTCTATCTACACTAAGTGAATAGCCACTTCTATTTAATGGCGCTTTATAAAATTCACCTAACTCTTTTATACTGGTTGGCAGCGCCCCTTCTTCCTTTTTATATTCCATCATAGCAACCTTTATGGTTCTATAGTCCTTTATTATTGAATCTAATTCACCATTTTCTTCTACTGTTTCTTCAACTCTACTCATAAAATAAAATCCTGCTAATATTATCAGCACTATGATTAAACTCACAATTAGTATAATCTGCAAAATATTCACCTCTCATCAGTACTTTTTATCACTATCTCTATATTTTATCATTTAAATACAGCTTATCCTAGATTTTATTTATATTAATTGATAAAATATAGATAAACAAACTAATGGTCTAAATATATTTCTAAATTTAAATTAAAGGAGATTTTTTATGAAAACATTTGCCAAGCACAGACTTATTGAAATTACTATAATTATAATTTTAGCAATTCTTCTAATTATTATTTCAAACAAAAAAATATATGAAGTCCGTCTTGCCGAGACATCTATTGGTTACACAGACAATACAGAACACATTGATGAAATCCAAAAGCAATTAATATCTGAAGTCGCCTCAACATACAATTTAGAAACCATTTCTCCAGAAAAATCGTTTACTTATGTACAAACAAACAAGCGAGGAAAATCCGTAACATCAGATGATTTATTATCTGCAAAAATTAGAAAGCACCAGTCTTACTCATTAGATGGTTTTGCTCTTTTAATCAATGGGAAAAACTTTGCAAACTCAGCTAGACGTTCAAACCTAGAAACTATAATATCAAATGTTAAAACACATTTTATGGGCGAATTCGATGCACCAGAGCAAGTTGTCTTTGAAGAAACTCTGGAAATTCAACCAGTAAAATTAAATTTAAATGAACTTTCTACAAAAACAGAGCTTCTCGCCTTAAATGAACTTCTAATAAACGGCATTAATACTACTGATAAATATATAGTTCAAAAAGGTGATACTGCCAGTGCAATTGCTAAAAAACATAATATGGAATTGTTTGAGTTAGAAGAAGCTAACCAAGATATCAATTTGAGCAAACTAAAAATCGGGCAAATACTAAATATATCAAAACCAGAAAAAGTATTACATCTAAAAAAATAATATATGATACCCCCCTTGATATTTTCTATCCAGGGGGGTATTTTTATTCATTTTCTAAAAATGATGTTATCTTATTTGACCACTCAATTGCATCCATATAATAATTAGGTAACTTATTTATACTTATTCCAATCTGATCAGCCATTATGCTTACTTCGTCCCATGACCCTTTCTCATAGTTAATTATAAGCTGATACAATGTGTACATCTCGTTTTCTTCTCCGAGCATAGCCGCCTTTATATCTTTTGCTAGTGGCAGTTCGTTTAAAATATTGTCCATTGGTCTATCTAATAATGTATCAATCAGTGAAAACATGCCCATCATACTAATTTCAGTTTTTCTACCCTTATATTTAGTATTCATGGCAATAATTTCAGCTAGTTTTGATCTAAATATCGCAATCTTAAAAAGTTCATTAGGCTTTTCTTTATTAAGTCCTTGTATAAGCAATAAATTTGTCCATCTCTCAATTTCTCGAAGCCCTAACATAACCAAACCATGCTTTATAGATTTTATTTCGTTACCACCTACAACAAATCTATTAACTAATTTCAAAAGTTTATAAGAAAGAGCTATATCTGACTCATAAATTTCGGCAATTCTATCATAGTTTGGATTTTCTTTATTTATTTCATTCATTATTCGAATATAATTAAGACCTATCCCCGATACTCTCTTACCTTTCATTATTTTAGGTTTACTAAAAAAATACCCTTGATAATAATCATATCCCCATTTCAAAGCGCTCTCAAATTCTTCATGAGTTTCTACCTTTTCCGCCAAAAGCAACTTACCTTGAGCCTTATACTTTCGTGCAATCAAAGCTCTCTTAGGTGGCGAATTGAGCATAAAATCAACTTTAATTATATCTGCTAGTTTTATTAGACTTTTATATTTATACCCACATACAAAATCATCTAAGGCTAAAAGGTATCCTTTTTTCTTAAGTTCTAAACATTTGTGAATTAATTTTCCATCAGGAACTATGTCCTCTAGCATTTCCACAACTAATATTCTTTGATCAAATAACTCTGGAACACCTCTTTTTATTAATTCTGAATTGAAATTAATAAATGCCTTTTTGTTATTGACTAATTCGTCAAATCCTATCGAAAAATAACTATTTTCAAGCACTTTTGTGGTCGCCATGTTATCATCTAATACATCAGCTCTATTAGATTCGCTATTTTCTCTATACAATAACTCATAAGCAAAAACTTCTTTTTTTCTATTAAATATTGGCTGTCTTGCTACAAATATATCCATGACCTTACGCCCCCACTAAGATAACTCTGCAAAAAACTTCCACAAAGCATCAATTAATTCACTCTCGCAAATTTGCTTTTCGCTTGACTTCACAACATAGACATTGTCCGTCTTTTCTATTTTATACCCATCTAGCTTCATATTATCGATAAGCGCAACAATTTGTCCTATAGTAAGTAATGGAATATCCTTTCCTTCTGATGCAATTATATCTGCTTGAATATAATTACCTTGCTTTTTATAATCTTCAAAATACCAATTTTGAATTTTCAATAGTTGTTCTTCGCTTGCTAATTTCAAATCCTTTATTTCTAAATGTTGTTTCATATTTCCTACTCCCCAAACTTAATTTTCTTCTATTGTATCAAAATTTCATTTTAAATGTAATAAATTTAAAATAATAAAATTTATTTATTCTAGTAATGAACAATAATGTGCTTAAATGTCATCGAAAGTTTATTTTTATAACTGCAATAAATAAAAAAAGAAGCCAATGGCTCCTTTACTTAAAGTATTTATAATATCTTAGCTAGAAAATTTTGTGCTCTTTCACTTTTTGGATTATTGAAAAATTCAATCGGAGCTGCCTCTTCTACAATTTGCCCTTCATCTAAAAATAGTATCCTGTCGGCAACTTCACGTGCAAATCCCATTTCATGGGTTACTACTGCCATTGTCATTCCTTCTTTGGCTAAGTCCTTCATTACATCTAACACTTCTCCTACCATTTCTGGATCCAATGCAGATGTCGGTTCGTCAAAAAGTAGTATGTCTGGCTCCATCGCTAAAGCCCTAGCTATCGCTATTCTCTGTTTTTGACCACCAGATAGACTTTTAGGATATGTGTCTTTTTTATCTAAAAGCTGGACTCTTTCAAGTAAATTTACACCTATTTTTTGCACTTCATTCTTCGGCTGTTTTTTTACATTTTCTGGAGCAAAGCAAATATTTTCTAAAACAGTCTTATGAGGAAATAGATTAAAGTTTTGGAAAACCATTCCCATGTTTTTTCTAATTTCATCAAGTTTTTTTTCATTTTTTTCGATTTTAGAGTCCTTAAAAAATATCTCACCATCATGTATTTTTTCAAGACCGTTTATACATCTTAAAAGCGTACTTTTTCCCGAACCACTAGGTCCAATAAGTGCTACAACTTCGCCACTTTTTATTTCTAAATTTACGCCCTTTAAAACTGTTTTGTCGCCATATTTTTTTACTAAATTCGAAAGTTTAATCATAAGCTAGCCCCTTCTCTATTCTTCCAACAATTTTTGAAAGTACAAATGTAATACAGAAATATATACCAGCAACTATTATAAGAGGTCCAAATGGATCAAATGTAGCCCCTCTAACTGTATTTGCTCCGTACATCAAATCATGAACTCCAACAACTGAAACTATAGCTGATTCCTTTATCAATGTAATAAATTCATTTCCAAGCGCTGGCAATATATTTTTAATTGCCTGTGGTAATATTATACTTTTCATACTTAAACCATAGCTCATACCAAGTGATCTAGCTGCTTCCATCTGTCCTGAATCAACAGACTGTATGCCAGATCTAATTATCTCAGCAATATATGCTGAGCTATTTATTGTAAGTGCCAAAACACATCCTAATAAATCAGTTGTTTTGATGCCTATATAAGGCAAACCATATACTATTATAAAAACTTGAACTAATAGGGGTGTTCCTCTGACAAACTCAATATAGCAGGCAATAATCTTTGATAGAATTTTGCATCTTGATAAACGTCCAATTCCAATAAGTGTCCCTAGAATAGTTCCAGCTAATACTCCTAGTAGTGACACTAATAATGTCACTTTCAACCCCGATAGATATATCGGATAGTACTTCTCTAAAATTTCTATCATAAAACTACTCCTCTATTTCTGATAACTCTAAACTTTTAAGTAAGAATTCTTCCATTAAGCCTTCTTTTTCAATTCGTTCTAACGAAGTATTTATTGATTTAACTAAATCTTCATTTCCTTTTTTGATCGCAACTGCAACTCCATTATCATCCGCCACATATTTGGGATCGACCACTGCTAAATCCTCATGCTTTTTAGCATATGCTTTTGCAACATCTAGCTCAACTACTACAGCATCTATCTCGCCTGCTTTTAACTTCATAACCAAATCTCCAAGTTTTGCTAGTCCAACAAATTGCTCTTCTGGCGTAACGCTCTTTACTATTTCCTCTTGCAACGTTCCTCTTTGCGCTCCTACTTTAAGTGTAGCCAAATCATCTACACTATTAACTTTTCCTTCTAAATCCTTTTTTAATATTATTCCTTGATCCGCACTATAATAAATATTTGAAAAATCTATTTCCTTAGCACGCTCTTCAGTTGCAGTCATACCAGATATAACAAAATCCACTGATCCACTCTTTAGCGCTGCTATAAGACCACCAAAATCCATATCCTTAATTTCTAACTCTTTTCCTAGATCTTTTGCTATCTCTTTTGCAATATCAATATCAAAACCAACTATTTTGTCCTTCCCGTCTTCTACTAAATGAAATTCATATGGTGGATAGTCTGCTGATGTCCCTAATATTATTTTTTCTTTTTTGTCTTCAGTACATCCTCCCAGAATAATCATCATCACCATTGCCCCTAAAAACATTAAAATCTTACTATTTTTCATTATTTATTCCTCCCTCATAAAAATTCTATTGAGTGTTATTATACACGCAAAAAAGTATTTATGCAATAAGTTTTTGAGATAATATTAGTTTTTTTCTATATTTATACCATTTTATTTTTCGTTTCTTCACTTTGTTTAGTTGTTGACAATATTTTATATACCGGTTTCCTAATGCCACATGCTCTATCTATATATTTATACACCGCTTGAGTATTTTCGTTTTTTATAATTATTAAAAGGATCAGAATTTTCGGAAAATAACTTGTTACGTTTTTTTATTAATGCTTGTATTTTTCTGACAATTATTCTATAATAATAACGTAGTCGTTAGGGAAGCGGCTCAAAAATTCAAGTATTATGGAGGTATTTTCATGGAAAAAGGTATCGTAAAATGGTTTAACAACACAAAAGGTTTTGGATTCGTTACATTGGGTGATGGCAATGAAGCTTTCGTTCACTATTCACAAATTCAATCTGAGGGATTTAAAACTCTAGAGCAAGGACAAGAAGTTGAATTTGAATTAGTTGATGGCGATAAAGGTTTACAAGCCGTTAACGTTACAAAATTATAGTAAAAAACAAAGGGCGTATCTAAAAGATTCGCCCTTTATTATTGCATAAGTATAAATTTCAGTATTTATTTTTTCTCAGTTTCTTCAATTTTGAATCCATAACATCCGTGCACTGGTGTTACAAACATAAATGCAAGTCCGTCTGCTCCAAATTCCGAAAAAAATTCTTTCAACCTTTTAACAACTTTATCAAGCTTTTCCTTTTCTCTCACAACCGAAATCATCGTCTTACTATAAGGTCTGTCTCCTTCTAATATACGCTTTATACTAGAAAACATAACCACATCTAATTGATGTTTCAATAGTGTTCTTCCTAAACCAACACTATCTAATGTCGTAGCTCCAACTTTGCATTCATAAAATATCTCATGCACTTCATCCACTAGATAAATATCATTTAATATCAAAAATATGGCATACATATCCTCATCTCCCCTCTATAGGCTTAAATCACCTCCAAATCCAGCAATATAAATATTATAGGCCTAAAAGACCTATTGTCGCTGTGTATTGTTTATCTAAAACAAATTTCAAATGCTTCTTCTCTTCTGACATTATCACTGATAATTCATCAACCGCTAAATCAGGATAAATGCTACGCAATTGATCTATAAACATTATTCCATCTCGCTCTACTTTTTCCGCCAATATAAGCGCATCTTCCTTAGCAAATCTTTTACGTACCTTATCATTTGTAAATACATTAGCCTCTATCAATGTATCTGTATACAACGCTTCCTCTTCACTAAGATTTACCATGCCATCATTTGGCAAATTTTCTAATAACTTAGAATAAATCATTTTGTGCCTAGCTTCGTCTTTT
>JAOAQY010000086.1 GCA_025210965.1 Tissierellales bacterium | reverse complement strand
CCAGAGGGTCGCGGGTTCAAATCCTGCTACCCCGACCATATAGGACTGTAGCTCAGGTGGTTAGAGCGCACGCCTGATAAGCGTGAGGTCGGTGGTTCGAGTCCACTCAGTCCTACCATATTCGCCCAGATAGCTCAGTCGGTAGAGCAGGGGACTGAAAATCCCCGTGTCGGTGGTTCGATTCCGCCTCTGGGCACCAAATTGGAGTTTGATTCTATATCAAACTCTTTTTTATTGTATAAAAAAATATCCCGACAACAAAATTTGTTGGCAGGATATTTCTTTAGAAACAGAATATTTCTTTAGAAATTAGAAAGCCTGTTCGTATAACGCTTTTATAACCCATTTTATGGAATCTATCAATAGTTTTGACTTTTTATCAACTTGTATCGCCAATGGAATTACATTTGGTGGAAGTCCAAATACACTGGATTTTAGTGGTGCTATTTTAAGAGCATTTGTATCGCTTATTAAAAGCTTAGTTGAATCATCTAATTTTAGAATTCTAAATTCTAAATCAACAGATAAGAGGCTATTTTTTAAATTCAATATCAAACTAGAGTATGGCAGATATATTTCAGCAGAATGTAAATTAGGGCCAATAGATTCAATTTGTCCAGAGAGACGAATCATATTTTTATCAATTTGATAGTTAACTAATCTGATAATAGAATCTCGAATTTCAATTGTTAAGAGACTATCGAGAAGAGAAAGAGCTTTTTGTGCGATGCAAAGGCCGATTAAATCAGAGTAATTATGTTCCATTATACTATCTAAGAAAGAAATATCATTTTTCTTTAAATACATATGATACCAATGTACACAATCTGCACCAGAACCTTTTATAATCGCCTCAGAGTCAAAGTATGTTATCAATGTATTTAACTTTAAATCATCAAATGGTAAAATTGAAAAATGAGGTTTTAATCTAATATATAGATCAAAATGAGTAAATGAGTCCATGATTAAATTATAGAGTTCACATTTCTTTTCAATGAATTTCCAATCAAATTGTTCTCCATTATATGTTATAAAATGTTTTTTTTCTTTCAAAAATTCTAAAAAAGAAGTTATTACAAGCTTTTCGTCAGAAAGAGATTCACAAGCCCATTGCAAAAGATGAATCTCGTTGTTGTTTTTATAGAGTAAACCTAATATAATAATTGTATCGGTTATTTTATTAAAACCTGTTGTTTCTATGTCGAGTAAACAATCATTGGGATGACTATTGAAGTACTCGACAACAATAGTATCTGAAATAACATTATCTGAAGTTATCATATTAAAATCCTTTCTAAGTTTATCAATATATATAATAGCATATATAAGATATACAATGAAAATTTTGATATGTCAACTATTTAGGAGGGGGACCATGAAAAATTTAAAGCGAATATTTATGATTTTTTGCTTTTATATCTTAGTCAGTCAATCGCAAGTTTTTGCTACAACATTTTTTATAGACATATGGCAGCATTGGGCAGAAGAAATTATAATGTGGGCAACTAATGATGTGCCTTTGTTTAGTGGATATGAAGATGGTACGTTTAAACCAGATGATCCAATAACAAGAGCTGAGTATATATCTATACTGCAAAGAGCTGCGAGTGAAACTGGACTTATAAAAAGAGATGATACCATAGAAATAATTGATGAAAGTAAAATTGTTTATGCATATGGGTATGAGGATGTGAGTCAAAACTTTTGGGCATATAATGAAATCAAAACTGTATTTGACTATATACAAAAACAAGATACAGAGCCAAGTGTATATGATATTTTTGAAGGCAACTTATTAAATCCTAATAAGCCTATAACACGAGAAGAAGCGATATTGCTTTCTAGCTATTTTGTAGGACCAAGCATAGAAAACAAAATACTTACATTTACAGATTTAGATGTAAACTATAAGTATTCAGAGGCAATAAGAACTGTAGTCAATAACAAGATTGTACAAGGCGATACAAATAGGATAGAGCTAGATAGAAACATTACAAGGGCAGAATCAGCGGCTTTGATACAGAGATTGTATAAAGAAATGAATTTGATATCAATAAAGCCATTAAATGGGATAGAAGTTATCGCAAATATATATGATAAAAAATACGATTATTTTGGGGATTATCTGAGTAGTGAAAGTACATTAAAAACAGAAATGGATGAAAGATACAGTAAAGCAATCAACACACTTGAGTATCTTGCTATAATAAAAAACATACCATATAGTGAAAGAGAATTATATGATGCAGATCCACTTCAGACACTTAGAAATTTGAGGACTGAACAGTATTGGAATGTTGTTGGATTAAATTATTATCTTATTCGGTATGAACTATATGAAGATGAAAAAGAGAAAACCAAATTGATGGAAGAACTTTTGACATCGTATTTGAATCAAGACATACTAGATTATCAGCAGGGGAAAATACTTGCAGAAGGTATACTTAAAGAGCCTAAACTTACGAATAATGAAATTTTAGGATTTATAAACAAATGGGGAGAATCAGCACAAAGCGAAGAAGAGCAACTAAATATATTATTTTACAAGACTAAATTTTTGCTAGAAGATAAAATAGACTATGAAAAGATATTAAGCTATTATAATGTGCTAGAGCAGTCTGTTCAGTTCAAATCATTAGAGTCGTACAAGTACTTTGTAAACAATAAAGTTTATTTGCTTAAATTACAGGAAAAATATGATGAAGCAATAGAGTATTTTAAAAATGGTCAGTCTAATGTAAAAAATTATACAGAGTATCTATCGAAGAAAGAAGAACTTGAAGTCTATTTTGATTCTGGATTGAAACAATTGCTACTAGAGCAAAATATATTGATATCAGAAGCCAATGAAGTACAAGAAATAAGGCTGCCATAGAATGAATTATAGAGAACTACAATAGTGAAAACTAAGTAGTTCTTTTTTTTAGCATGAATTATAAGTAAAAAAACGAATAAAAATTTGGAATTCTTACAATAATTTAAATAATTTGACAATTGAGAGTTGAATAGCCTATCATTAAGTAGCAGGGGATATTTTATGAAGAGGTGATGACATGTTTCAAACTATAAAAGAAGCAATGCATTATATTCAGGAAAACGATATCAAAATTGTAGATTTCAAAGTAGTTGACATGATTGGACGATGGAGACATTTGGCTATTCCTGCCAAACGATTTGATGAGAGCATAATGGAAAATGGAATAGGATTCGATGGTTCTAGCTACGGATTTTTGAGTGTAGAGAGGTCGGATATGGTATTTAAACCAGATGTTACAACAGCATTTTTAGATCCATTTACAGAGCAAAAGACATTGACAATGATAGCTGATATTTACTATATTGGTGAGACATTTGAAAGATTTGAAGGTGATCCAAGATATATATCCGAAAAAGCAGAATCTTATCTAAAAACTACAGGCATTGGAGATGAAATATTATTCGGACCAGAGTTTGAGTTTAACGTATTTGATCACGTATCATTTAATACGAGACCAGAACATCAAGAAGTTATGATTGACTGCCATGAATCATTCTGGAATTCTGAAATGACAAGTCACCAAAACCTTGGATACAAGCAAAAATTCCAAAAAGGGTATCATTCAGATTTACCATACGATGAGACTAATGATTTTAGATCAGCAGCTACAACGTTATTAGAAGGTTTAGGTGTAGATGTAAAATATCATCACCACGAAGTAGGAGCATCTGGTCAAGTTGAGATAGAAACTGATTTTGGAACAATGCATAAGATGGCTGATAACACACTTTTGATAAAATATATACTCAAAAATTTAGCTATTGAAAGAGGACAAACAGTTACATTTATGCCAAAACCATTGTATGGAGAAGCTGGAAATGGATTCCACGTACACATGATACTAAAAAAAGATGGAAAACCTGTATTTTATGATTCAGAAGGCTATGCATCACTTAGCCAAGAAGCACTTTATTTTATAGGTGGAGTTTTAAAACATTCACCAGCATTATTGGCATTTACAAATCCAAGCACGAATTCATATAAGAGATTAGTACCAGGATATGAAGCTCCAGTTAATTTGTGTTTTGGTATGGCAAATAGAAGTGCAGTAATTAGAATACCAGCTTATGCAAAAAAACCAGATAAGAAAAGATTTGAATTTAGATCTCAGGATGCTACATGTAATCCATACTTGTCATTCTCTGCATTATTGATGGCAGGTTTAGATGGTATAAAAAACAAAATAGATCCAACAGACGAAGGTTTTGGACCATATGATGTGAACGTATTCAATTTACCAGAAGAAGAGCGAAATAAAATCAAATGTTTGCCAAGAAACTTAGATGAAGCAGCAGATGCGTTAGAAATTGACAACAAATTTTTATTGGAAGGAAATGTATTTACTGAAGGATTAATTAAAGATCAAATAGTAAGATTGAGAAGAGAATCAAAAATGATAAATACTATTCCAAATCCAAAAGAATTTGAATTGTATTACGATTTATAGTGATACAAAACAATTGAAAAAAATTTAAATAAAAAGGTGCTAAATCAAGATAGATTAATTTATCTTGGTTTAGCACTCTTTTAAGTTTATGATTTGTCCGAACTTCTCACACACCTTAGGTGGTGAGAAGTTTACTATCTAGATTAATATAGACCCTTTTCGAAAATAGATTTTATTTCTTTCATATTTTTTGTATGACATAAAGCTACTATAAGCTTTATTCTGGCTTTTTGACCAGGTAGATTAAAACCTAAAATTACTCCAGCATCTGTCAGCGTTCTACCAGCACCCTCATAGCCGTAAGTATCTAGCACCCTTCCAGTGTGGCATCTAGAAACTAAAACTACAGGAATATCTTTAGATAAAGCTTTTTTTATGCCAGATATCATATTTGGAGGTAGATTACCTCGTCCCATACCTTCGATTACTATACCATTATAACCTGTGTCTATCATGTAATTTATGAGGTCAGAATCCATGCCTACACATGCTTTTACAAGACCAACCTTTGTATCAACATTGTCTATATCTATTACTTTATGTTCTTGGAGCGATCTATAATAGATTACTTCATCATTGTCAACTATACCTAGCGGTCCAAATTCTGGTGATTTGAAGGTGTTTAGTGCCAAGGTATTAGTTTTTGTTACTTCTCGCGCAGCATTTACCTCATTATTTAGTACAACTAAAACCCCTCTATTAGAAGAGTCATCTGAGATAGCTGTACAGATAGCTGCAGCAATATTACTAGGACCATCATAGCCGAGTTCTGATCCATTTCTCATAGCACCTACAACAACTATAGGCTTTTCAGTTGATAGGGTTAAATCCAAAAAGTAAGCGGTTTCTTCTAAAGTATCAGTACCGTGCGTTACTATAACGCCACTTATATCCTTTCTCGATGTTAATTCCTTTACCTTTTGAGAAAGTTCGAACATACTATCAAGAGTCATATGTGGACCTGGCATATTAGAAAACTTTATAATTTCAAAATCAGCAAATTTTTCAATATTTGTAACTTTACTCATTATTTCTTCACTAGTCATTCCTGGGATTGCAGCGTTCAAACTAGGATCGACTTTCATTGAAATAGTACCTCCAGTAAAGACTATTGCAATTTTTTTCTTCATTTAAATCCCTCCATACTATAGTATTCACAACAAACTTATTTTATCACAATTATCATAGTATATATCTAATGTAAAAAATATTTAATAAGTCAAAATATTAGACTATCGATATGTAAGTTATAGAGTTCACAAGAAGGCTTCAATCTGATATAATAAAAAGTCGAGTGATAGATTTTGAACGTGCATGGATATATAAATACAGTGAGAAAGGGTGAATACAATGGAAGCTTATCTAGACAACGCAGCGACTACGAAAGTAAGGGAAGAAGTAGTGCAAGCAATGGTTGAGATGTTCGAACAAGATTATGGGAATCCATCTTCACTACATAGAATGGGACTAATTGTAGAAAAAAAGATAAAAAAGGCAAGAAAAGATATTGCAGATTATTTAAAAGTTATGCCAGATGAAATATATTTTACTTCTGGAGGAACCGAAGGAAATAATATAGCATTACAGGGAATTATAAATAAATTTGGTAAAAATAAGAAACATCTAATAACAACAGAGATAGAACATGCATCGGTTAAAAATATATTTAAATATTATGAAACTCAAGGATATGAAGTAAGTTATTTGAAGGTAGATAGAAATGGTTATGTTGACATTGAGCAATTAAAAGAAATAATTAGGGAAGATACAGCTGTTGTATCTATTATGATGGTGAACAATGAGACCGGAGCAATTCAGCCAGTTAAAGAGATTGCTAAATGGTTGAGAGCAAATTCTAAAGCCAAAATCCATATTGATGGAATACAAGCTATTGGCAAAATACCAGTAGATTTATCTAACTTAGATGTAGATGCATTTACATTTAGCGGTCATAAATTCCACGGGCCAAAAGGAATTGGTGGAATGTATTTGAAAAAAGGACTCAATATAAATGCACCATATAAAGGGTCAGGTCAAGAACATGGCATGAGACCGGGAACAGAAAATGTTCCTGGAATAGTAGGATTGGCGACCGCTCTAAATTGTATAAAGCAAGATGAAAAAAATTATAGAGACCATCTTCAAAATTTAAAAATTAGATTGGTTGAAAAGTTCAAAGAAAACCTTGATGATTTTGTAGTGAATAGTTCATTAGATGAAAGTGGTGCTCCACATATTATAAATATAACGTTTAAGGGCATAAAAGGTGAGGTTTTTTTGCATTATTTAGAAAATGCTAATATATATGTATCTACAGGAGCGGCTTGTTCTTCTAAGAATAAGGGCGGAAGTCATGTTTTGAAAGCGATGAAATTAAATTTGGAAGAAATTGATTCATCTATTAGAATGAGTTTTTCAAAATACAATACTATAGAAGAAATTGATTATGCAGTTGTAGAAATGAGCAAAGTGGTTAAAGAAATAAGAAAAATAATGAAGAGGTGAAGCAATTGAAAAAAGTAATTGGAGTTAGTTTTGGAGAGATAGCATTAAAGGGAAAAAATAGACCATATTTTACAAATAAATTGAAGAAACAAATAATTATGAACTTGGAAAGATTTGAAGATATAAAAGTTTATAATGACCACAGCAAATTTTATGTTGAGGGAAGAGATGAGGACTTAGATGCTATAATGGAACAATTGAAAAAAGTATTTGGTATAGTACTTTTGACACCATGTATCAGAGTAGATGTTGATTTAGAT
The DNA here is from genome assembly GCA_025210965.1 of Tissierellales bacterium. NCBI lineage: Bacteria > Bacillati > Bacillota > Tissierellia > Tissierellales > Tissierellales bacterium. The sequence goes on along the minus strand of JAOAQY010000086.1, from coordinate 45,613 downwards.
CAAATTGACGAGGCAGTTCTTGTTGCTACTAAAGAGACATTAGCTAAAAATGACTATAAGACATTTAAAGCTGAAGGAATTAGAGCCGATAAAAAATTTCCTATGAACTCTATGGAAATCGCTAGACATGAAGGTGGAGTAATATTAAAAAACATAGACGGATTAAAAGTAGATGTTCACAAACCAGATTTTAAAGTTTTTGTAGATATCAGACAGCATGCATATGTATTTACAGAAAAAATACCTGGCGGTGGTGGTTTGCCAGTAGGTTGTACTGGTAGAGGATTATTACTTCTATCGGGAGGAATAGATAGTCCTGTAGCTGCTTATATGATGGCTAAAAGAGGAGTTGAGATAAATGCTATACACTTCCATAGTTATCCATTTACAAGTGAAAGAGCTAAAGAAAAAGTATTGGATTTGGCAAAAATAATATCACAATATACAGGTGAGTTTAGAATATACAATATAAACCTTTTGGAGATACAAAAAGCAATTCACGAAAATTGTCCAGAGAAGCATATGGTTAACCATTCAAGAAGATTTATGATGAAAATAGCGGAGACGATAGCTATGAATCATGATATGAAATGCTTAATTACTGGAGAAAGTTTAGGTCAGGTGGCTAGTCAGACTATGGAAGGAATAATGGCAACAAACTCTATTACAACACTTCCAGTATTTAGACCACTTATAGGAATGGACAAGACAGAAATAATGGATATAGCTCATAGAATAGGCACATATGAGACATCAATATTGCCATTTGAAGATTGCTGTACTGTATTTTTACCAAAACATCCTGCTACAAAACCAAGCTTGAAAGCACTTATAAAGGAAGAGGAAGAGCTTGATTTTGATGGATTGGTTAAAGATGCTATAGATAAAATGGAAATCATAACAATAGATCGTGCGTTTTAATTAAAAAACTAATAAGTGATTATAATTGTGAAAAATTCAGAAAATGGTTATAGAAATGTCATATTTGAATTTGGATGGCTTGTTTTCAACTATCTTTAATGTTCATTTTTGACAAGAAACTCATATCAGCTTGCAAGCTTTTGTAAAATGTGTTATATTTCATAACTGGGTGCTAAATACGGCATCTACTTTCATTTAAGACATATAAGAAAAAAACAATAAATTTGATTGATGAAAGATAATTATGAAGAATCAGAAAGTGAGGAAGCAACAATGAGTTTTGAAAGAGAAAAGAGGAGCGCAGCCCCGAGATTATTTTCTGTTTTCACAATTCTAGTATTGGCATTGACTATCGTTGGATGTTATTGGACGATGACAGTTGAAGCTAAGCGTGCAGAGCAAGAGAAAGCACTTAAAAAAAGTCAAGAAGAGATAGTTCTTCTTGAAAAAAAGCTAGAGCGTACAGAAAATGAACTTAGCAAGGCAAATGAAGCTTTAAATGACATAAGGCAATCGGAAGCATATATTTTATCGAAAAAAATGGCTAAGTATTTAAACTTAGAAAATGATGCACATGTGGAGAAGGCGGTTAAGATTTTCGAAAACACGCCACTTGATCTTCAAACTTCAAGCGTCATAGTAAAGTATTCTGAAGAATTAGATGTAAGTATACCATTGGTATTGGGGCTAATTGACTTAGAGAGTAAATTTAAACAATACGAAGTTGGTAATGCTAAAGATAGAGGATATTGTCAGATAATCCCATCTACAGAAAAATGGCTTGCAAATGAATATGGTCATTTATTAAATTTAGAGTACAATCCAGAGAGAATATTTGAGCCAGAGTATAATATTGGATTGGGAATGATATACTTATCAATATTACAAAAAGCATATGGGAATGATGTGGATCGTATATTGACAGAGTACAACAGAGGACCTTATAGTTCAAAGACATATTTTGAAAGAAACAATACCTACAGGAGTACTTATTCTAAAACTGTAGCAAGTCGTGCGAGTAATTATAGCAGAAGACTTGAAAAATAAAGCTAAACATTATAAACTAAGTTTATGCGTAAACTTAGTTTATTTTTTTTGATGTTATATTTACAGAAATAGACAGGGAAGCAAATAGAACGAGAAAGAGGCATATATATGGAAGAAAATATTTACAGAATGTATATAGACGGCAAAGAAATCGTATTGATTGCTACGGCCCATGTAAGTAAGCACAGTGTGGAACAGGTAAAAGAAATAATAGATGCAGAAAGGCCAGACGCAGTATGTGTTGAGCTTTGTGAAGGCAGATACAAGACTATTACTAAAAAAGATAGCTGGGAAAACATGGATATCGTAAAAGTAATAAAGAACAAACAGGCTATGCTGCTTTTGACAAATATGATAATGAGTTCATATCAGAAAAGAATTGGTGAAAAACTTGGCATAGAACCTGGAAAAGAGATGATACAAGGTATAGAATCTGCCAAGGAAATAGATGCAGAATTGGTATTAGCAGATAGAAATATACAGACGACATTTAAAAGAATATGGGCTAATATGGGATTAGGTGGTAAGTTTAAACTTATAACACAAGTTATATTGAGTGCATTTGACGATGAAGAAATAACAGAAGAAGATTTAGAAAAAATGAAAACAGAAGATTTATTAGAATCAGCACTAAATGAACTTTCAATGAGTTTTCCAGAGCTTAAGGAGACTCTTGTTGACGAAAGAGATCAATACCTTGCAAATAAGATAAAAAATGCTCCAGGGGAGAAAATCGTTGCAGTATTAGGTGCAGCACATGTACCAGGAGTTAGAAAAGAAATATTTAAGACTCAAGATATGAAAAAGTTAACAGAGATACCTACTAAGAAATCAAATAAAAAATGGATTGGTTGGGGAATAACTGTAGCCATACTTACTATAATAGGATATACATTATTCAAAAACAGAGATGCAGGAATAGATCAAATTTTGACATGGTTATTTTGGAATGGTACACTTTCAGCTATTGGAGTAGTTTGTGCGTTAGGACATCCGCTGTCTATACTTACAGCATTGGTAATAGCGCCTATTAGTTCGCTAAATCCTCTTTTAGCAGCTGGTTGGTTTGCAGGATTGGTTGAAGCGTTTGTTAGAAAACCGAATGTAAAAGACTTATCAAGCTTATCAGAAGACTTAACTAGTATCAAAGGTTTTTGGAAAAACAGAGTAACTAGAATATTATTAGTAGTAGCGTTTGCCAATTTAGGAAGTACTTTGGGTACACTTATCGGTGGAGCTGGAGTTGTCAATACTTTTGTGCAAACATTGTTGAACTAAAGGAGATTGTATTATGAAGAATGTAGTAGTTGTTGGCGGTGGACCAGCTGGAATGATGGCAGCTAGAACAGCAGCCAAAAAAGGATATAATGTAACCCTTTTGGAGCGAAGAGATAGACTTGGAGTAAAGCTATCTATAACTGGAAAAGGTCGTTGTAATATAACAAATGCAGGTGAAATAGAAGATATAATGGAACAAGTGGAAGGAAATAAATATTTCTTATACAGTGCATTTTATCAATACACAAATGAGCAAACAATAGATTATTTTGAAAGCCTAGGAGTTCCTACTAAAGTTGAGAGAGGGCAGAGAGTTTTCCCAAAGAGTGATAGAGCAATGGATGTAGTAGAAGCATTGATAGATGATTTAAGAGAATGTGGAGTAGAAATCTACACAAAACAGAGGGTTACAAAAATTGTTACAGAGAATAGTAAAATAAAAGCAGTAGAGGTAGACAGCGGCAAAAAATACAATTGTGATGTATTGATATTAGCTACAGGAGGGAAAAGTTATCCAAAGACAGGCTCTACTGGAGATGGATATAAATTAGCTAAATCAATGGGCCATAATATTACAGATATATACCCATCGCTAGTACCACTTGTATCAGCTGAAAAATGGGTTAGAGACTTGCAGGGATTATCGCTTAGAAATATAACACTAAGTCTTAAAAAAGGAAATAAGGTTGTATATAAGGACTTAGGTGAGATGATTTTTACTCATTTTGGTATATCAGGACCATTGGTACTATCAGGAAGTAGAAAACTACTAAATGCGATAAATAGTTCTAAGAAAAAGTCATTTGATGATATATTTGCCGAAATAGATTTAAAACCTGCATTGGATGAATCTAAATTAGATCAACGGTTGCAACGTGATTTTGAGAAAAATAACAATAAACAATTTAAAAATTCTATAAATGAATTATTGCCGAAAAAAATGATAGATATAATTATAAAATTATCTGGGATAGATCCTGAGAAAAAAGTAAACCAAATAACTAGAGAAGAGAGACAAAATCTATGTAAACTCTTAAAACATTTGAAATTTAAATTAGATGATTTTAGACCTATAGAAGAGGCGATAGTGACAGCTGGAGGAGTTAATGTAGATGAAATAAATCCATCTACTATGGAATCAAAACTCATAGAAGGTTTATATTTTGCTGGTGAATTAATCGATGTAGATGCATATACTGGCGGATATAATTTGCAGATAGCATTTTCAACAGGTCATTTAGCGGGAGAAAGTTGTTAGGGGGAAGTTCATGATTCAATTATCAAATATAAAATTGCATTTAGATGAGCCAGAGTCTAAGTTAAAGCAAAAAATAGCAAAGAAACTTAGAATATCGCCGGAACTCATAATGAGTGTTAGAATAGCAAAAAAATCGCTAGATGCCAGAAAAAAAGACCAGATACATTTTACGTATAGCGTGAAAGTAGAGCTGAAAAATGAAAAAAAATTATTATTAAATATACCTAAAAACGTATACACTTTACCATCTAAAAAGAAATATGAGACTCCGGAGAGTGGGAATGTTATACTAAAAAATTCGCCTATAGTAATTGGAAGTGGTCCAGCAGGTTTGATGGCAGGGTATATACTTGCCAAAGAGGGCTATAAACCTATAGTAATTGAAAGAGGTAGTGAAGTAGATCAGCGATCGAAAGACATAGAAGAATTTTGGAACAATGGGGTATTAAAAGAAAATTCTAATGTTCAATTTGGGGAAGGTGGAGCTGGAACATTTTCGGATGGAAAGCTTACTACTGGAATAAAGGACATCCGATGTAAGAAAGTTTTAGAATTATTTGTCGAGGCAGGAGCACCGAAAGAAATACTATATGATTCAAAACCACACATAGGAACAGATGTATTGAAAAAAGTAGTCAAAAACATCAGAGAGTCTATAATAAAAATGGGCGGAAAAGTAGTTTTTGATACAAAAGTTGAAAAGTTAACCGTAGAAAATCGATTGTTAAATGGTATTATATTAGATTCGGGAGAAAAAATAGATACAGAAGTAGCAGTACTAGCTATAGGACATAGTGCAAGAGATACATTTGAGATGCTTTTTGAAAATGGAATAGATATGTCTCAAAAACCATTTGCAGTGGGTGTTAGAATTGAGCATCCTCAAAATCATATAGACAAGATTCAATATGGAAAGTATGCTCAGAGTGAACGATTAGGTGCAGCCGATTATAAGCAAGTCTACCATGGAGAAGATGGAAGAAGAGCACATACATTTTGTATGTGTCCAGGAGGATTAGTAGTTGCTGCTGCTTCTGAGAATGGAAGGCTAGTCACAAATGGCATGAGTGAGCATGCTAGAGATGCAGAAAATGCAAATAGTGCTATATTAGTACCAGTAGATGAGAATGATTTCGGTAGCAATCACGTGCTTGCGGGAATGTATTTTCAAAGAGAATTAGAAGAGAGAGCTTTTGTTGCAGGAGGTTCCGATTATAAAGCGCCTGCACAAAAAGTAGGAGACTTGCTAAAGAAAAGAAAGTCAACAGGGTGTGGAAGCGTTAAACCTTCATATAGACCTGGAGTGAAGTGGACAGAGTTAGAAAGTTATTTGACAGAGGATATGGCGCAGACAATTAGGGAAGCTATAGTAAACATTGACAAGAGGATGAAAGGGTTTGCGATGCCAGATGCAGTCTTGACTGGTGTAGAATCTAGAAGTTCATCTCCAGTCAGAATTATAAGAGATCAGAAGAGTTTAGAAAGCACAAATTGTAGTGGATTGTATCCTTGTGGAGAAGGCGCTGGTTATGCTGGTGGAATAATGTCAGCAGCTGTTGATGGCATTAAAGTTGCGGATAGAATTATAGCAAATTATAGAAAATTTGATTAGAAATAAATTTAATTACAAAAAAACTTTGCCTAAAAAAGCTGGCAAAGTTTTTTATAATTAAGAGAGGATAAATCTTCAAATACATAATCAGCTAGAGGAAGCTGATTTTTTTTACCTATTCCGATAGTATGCATATCAAGTCTCTTAGCAGCTTCTAAACCAGCTATAGAATCTTCAAATACTACGCAGTCACTATAATCAATACCTAGCTGGTCAGCTCCTAATTTGAAAACTTCAGGATCAGGTTTTGCTTTAGTTACGTGATTGCCGTCTACAATTACATCAAATAGATCAGTTATACCTAGATGATTCAATATAGTAGGAGCATTTTTGCTAGCAGAGCCAAGTGCTATTTTTATTCCAGATGCCTTTAAATTAAGCAAGAATTCCTTTGCACCTGGGAGAATTTCACTTTCAGTCATATCACTTAAAAAAGAGCAATAACGAGAATTTTTCTTTGATGCTAATTCTTCCTTTTCTTCAGAACTTAAATGCAAATCTCCAATATCCAAAATAATATCAAGAGAAGCCATTCTGCTTACTCCCTTTAATTTCTCGTTGTCATTCTCATCAAATGGGATATCTAGTGAATTTGCAAGTTCTTTCCAAGCTAGAAAATGGTACTTGGCAGTATCCACTATAACTCCATCTAAATCAAAAATACAGGCTTTTATGGTCATCTTTAAATTCCTCCTATTATTTGTCCGATAAAATATAAAATATTCGACTTCATTATAGCAAAATTCATTGGAAAATGGTGTTAAAAATCTCCATTTTGGTGTAATATATAATTAGGTTTGTAATGTATAACAAAAAGGGAGGACGAGCTATGAAAAAAGTATTGGTAACTAGAGAGATACCCAGAGCGGCGATAGAATTGTTAGAAAAACACTTTGAGGTGAAATTGAATCCAGAAGATCGTCCAATGACGAAAGAAGAATTGTACAGAGATGCAAAACAATGTGATGCAGTATTGACTCAACTAACAGACAAAATTGATGGAGAATTTTTTGACGAGTGTCCTAATATAAAGATATGCGCAAATTATGCAGTAGGGTATGATAACTTTGATGTAATTGCTGCAAAAGACAGAAATGTAGTATTGACAAATACCCCTGATGTACTATCAGAGACCACAGCAGAATTGGCGTGGGCTTTACTTATGAGCGTTTCTAGAAGAATTGTCGAGGCAGATAATTATCTTAGAGATGGAAACTGGAAACAGTTTAAGCCGACATTGTTACTCGGTCAGGATTTATATGGCAAGACACTTGGAATATTAGGTGCTGGTAGAATAGGAAAGGCATTTGTAAAAAAGAGCTTGGGCTATGATATGGATGTTATTTACCATAATAGATCTAGAGATGAATTGTTTGAAAAAAAATATGGAGCTAGATGGGTTAGTAAACAAGAATTATATGAGAAAAGTGATGTATTGTCTATACATGTTCCATTAACTAAAGAAACATATCACATGGTAGATAAGCAAGCTTTTAAAGAAATGAAACCAAATACAATACTTATAAATACATCTAGAGGCAGTGTGGTAGATCAAGAAGCTTTAATAAATGCTCTAGAAAACAAATTAATATGGGGCGCTGGATTAGATGTTTTTGAGGAGGAACCAATGGTTCCAAAAAAATTATTAGCTATGGAGCAAGTCGTGCTGACTCCACATATTGGCAGTGCATCTAGAGAAACTAGAACAGATATGGGTATACTAGCAGCTAGAAATATAATAGAAGTATTAGAAGGTAGAGAACCATTAACTCAAGTGACAAAATAGGGAGGACTAGCAGATGAAAATTATACCTGAAAAATACAGTAAGAGGTGGATACTTCGATTAATTATAAGTACACTTGTATTAACCGTTGTATTTTCATTAGCATTTGGAGTAAAAATTAGAGGAGAAGTACAGAGCGAATTAGTGTTTAAATACATGGTTTTAGCTGCCATATTTAACATCATTCATTGCTTCTTTGGCATTTTAGGGCTTAAGCGAATATATTTATTCATGATGATAGGAAGTATTGCTGGAATAATATATCTACTATACATGGCATTTATATCAAACAACGGAGCATTTCAAGTAGTTGGATTTATGTCATTTGTTGAGTTTATTTTCTATAGTGGATTGCTTGGAGTAATTGGAGAAATATATCATGGAATGAAGCATAGAAAAGAACAATAGGGTGTCGAGAGATACCCTTTTTTTAGAATTAAAATAAAATGCTGTAGGAGTTCGGGAGGGAAAAATGTTTACAATAATAAAGGGCAGAGGAAATCAAAATAGAGCTGCATACATAAATGATGAATGGAATAATAGAAATAAAAATGAAAAAGAATTTCTGGTATTAGTACCAGAACAGAGTACACTTCAAACAGAAGAACAATTGATAAAAGAATTTGATACGGCTGGACTTATGCTTTTAGAGGTGCTTAGCTTTAAAAGATTGGGAGATAGGTTAATAAATGAGAATCAAGAAATAAAAGAAACAAATTATATAGATAATCTTGGTAAAATGATGCTCGTGAGAAAGATACTAGAAAATGAGAGCAAAGATCTAATACTATTCAAGAAAGCATACAAAAAAGAAGGCTTTTTACTCGAAACAGTAAAATTATTAGATGAACTTAGAAGAAATGAAACGCCAGTAGAACTACTAGAAGTATGTATAAAAAAATTAGACAAAGATCCATTGACTAAACAAAAATTTAAAGATATAGCAAGGATATATGAAGTATACAATACCTATTTTGAGACATCATTTAACGATGAATTAGATTACAATAGGTTGTATATAGATGCCATACAATACTCCGATGATTTGAAAAATAAAGTAATATGGATAATGGATTTTGATGGTTTTACAGCACTAGAGATGAAAATAATAGAAGCAATGGCGAATAAAGGTGTTGATGTAAAAGTTATATTGGATTTTGAAGAGGAAAACGAGATATTTTTAAATGTCCAAAATACATCTCAAAGAATAGTAGAACGACTTAGTGAACTAGGGATAGATACACAAATAATAGAGAACCCATATGTAGTTTTTCAAAATGAAGAATTGAATGCGTTAGAAAAATATTACTATTTACCTGAAAAAAGAGGTGCTATGGATGTAGAAACATCTAGAACAACGCTTTGGTATGGAAAATCGCCATATGAAGAAGTTGAAAAATTAGCAGCTAAGATTACTCAATACATCCAGTCGGGTCAATACAATTATAGAGATATAGGTATAGTTACAAATCAAATGGAGACGTATTTACCTATAATTAAAAGAACATTTAGTGAGTTCAATATACCATATTTCAATGATGAAAAGCGAAAAATAACTTCCAATCCAGCAATAAAACTTATTATGAGCTCACTAGATATATGTCTTAAAAATTTTAGATACGAAGATGTATTTAGATATTTGAAAACAGATTTATTAGATTTAGACTTAGAATTGATGTATGTTTTTGAAAATTATGCCTTGCAATACGGGATTAGAGGTAATAGGTGGTTAAAGCCATTTGAGTATGAATTTAACTATTTAGAGAGTATAGAATCACTTAGAGAAGAAATTATAATGCCACTTAAAGAGTTAAACGAGTCTATTAGACAGAGCAAAAGAGTTAGAGATCAAATAGATTCTATAAAACTATTTTTAAATACCATTGATTTTGAAAAGTGTTTGGAAAATAAAATAGAGGTTTTATATGAAAACAATTGGAATGATTATGCTCAAGAATACGAGCAAATTAGAGAAATAATAGAGACGGTATTTGATCAATTAGAATTATTACTAGGTGAGGCAACTATGAGTTTGAAAGAGCTGAGAAGCCTTTTAGAGAGTGGATTTGCAGAGTATGAGATAGGCTTGATTCCAACGACAATAGATGAAGTTATAGTAGGATCTATAGATAGAATAAAACATAGACAGTCAAAGATAACATTTCTAGTAGGTACAAATGATGGAGCTATACCAAAAAACTTTCAAGATAGCGGTATATTATTAGACGATGAAAAAATGATACTAAAAGAGGCAGGAGTTCCGATTTATTCTGACATAGCAACATTAATGCGTGAAGATAGAATGAGTTTTTATAAAGTATTGGCAACTACTTCAGATTATCTAGAAATCAGTTATACGCTTTCAAACATTGATGGAAAAGCGATGAGAGAATCAATACTGATACCTAGATTGAAGGAACTGCTTGTAAAGATACCGGAACATACTGAAATACAGAAAACTGAAAGAGATGAGTATCTTTTAGAAAAAATTGCATATAAAAATCTTATAAAGCACTTGAGATTGTCAGTCGATGGAATAGAGCTTGAATCTAAATGGGCAAATATATATCAAAAATTACAGGAGTCATCTAAATTTGAAAATAGACCAGAGCAAATATTTGATGCACTATATTATGACAACAGACAAGAAGCTATAAACCCATATCAGGTCAAAAAATTATATCCTAGTCCCATACAGACGAGCATATCTAGAATAGAAAAATTTATAGCCTGTCCATTTTCTCATTTTGTAAGGTATGGGTTGAGGCCAAAAGAGAGAAAAGAATATGAACTAAAAGCACCAGAAATAGGAGAATTTTTTCACCAATCCATAGAAAATTTTTCTAAGCAAATTCATATCAAAAAGAAGAAGTGGAAAGATTTATCTAATGATGAAATAGAAAAAACTGTTGAAGAGGTAATAGACGAATTAGCACCTAGATTTTCCAATGAATTACTATCTAGTAGCGAAAAAAACAAATATGCATTGAAAAGACTTGAAAGGATTTGTAAAAGAGCTACTCATACACTAGTTGAGCATGTAAAAATGGGTGATTTTGAACCGGCTTTATTTGAAGCTATATTTGAAAATATATTGATAGAACTTCCAACAGGGGAAATAATAGAACTTAAAGGTAGGATTGACAGAGTAGATGTAGGTCAAGATGGAGAGCAAAAATATGTAAAGGTGATAGATTATAAATCAGGACATAAAAAATTCTCACTTTCAGATGTGTACAATGGATTAGAGCTTCAATTGGTTGTATATCTAGATCAAGCTATGGAGATGCTCAAAAAAAGAGGGGAATTTTTGCCTGGAGGATGCCTGTATTTTAAAATTGATGATCCGATGGTAGAGAATATTGCAGATGATGGAGAGATAATAGAGAAAAACATAATGAAAGCACTTAAAATGTCAGGAATAGTGCTAAAAGATTTGAGATTAGTTCAAAGCATGGATCACACCCTTGAAGAAGGTTCGAAGTCGGATATAATTCCAGTTGAGATTACTAAAAAAGAAGATTTTAGCAAGAGATCATCTGCTTTAGAGTTAGATGAATTTGAAGGACTTATAAAGTATACAAAGCAGAAATTAATAGAATCCGCTGAAAAAATAGTATGTGGAAACATGGAAATAGAACCGTACAAAGATGGAGATAATACACCGTGTCAATATTGCGACTACAAGAGCATATGTCAATTTGACACTAAATTTAAAAATGCATATAGAAAAGTACCAAAACTAACAGATGAAGAAATACTTAAAGTTATAAAGACTAGTAAAAATGAAGGAGAATGTTAATATGCCACAACTAACACCAGATCAAAAACATGCTGTTGTATGTAGAAAATCAAATATACTAATATCTGCAGCAGCAGGTAGCGGAAAAACTAGAGTATTGATAGAGAGAATAGCATCTTTGATAAAAGACGATAAAGTGCCAGTAGATAGTCTGTTAGTAGTGACATTTACCAATGCAGCTGCAGGAGAAATGAGAGAACGACTTTTAGCAAAACTTAGAGAAGAATTGCTTCAAGGAGACGATTCCTTCATAAGAAAGCAAATACTGAATATACAAAAAGCATCAATATCTACAATACATGCGTATTGTATAGAGTTAATTCGAAGACATTTTCATATTGTAGAATTAGATCCAAATTTCAAAATAGCAGACGATACAGAGATGCAATTGCTCAAAGAAGAGCTACTAGAACAGCTAATGGAAAATTATTATGAAAAAGGTGACGGATATTTTTATGATCTTATAGAAATGTATTCAGGAAATAAAACAGATGAGGGTTTAAGACAATTGATATTAGAACTATATCATTTTGCACAGAGTAAGCCATCACCATTTGATTGGCTCAGGGAAATAGTTTCATTTTATAATTTGTCTAGAAATGATTTTGATGAAAGTGAAATGATGGATACATTTAAAAATAACTTTAAGATTGATTTTCAAGGGCTATATGAATTATCGAAACTAGCACTTGATAAGTGTATGGAATATGATTTAATTGAATATATGGATTGTGCTAAAAATGAATATGCTCAAATAAAAGATATAAATGAAATGATTGAATCAGCCCAAATAGGAAGTGTATTTGATGCTATGAATGATATTCAATTCAAGAGATTATCTAGTATCAAGAAAGATAGAAAAGAATTAGTTGGTGAATATGCAGAGGTTTACAAGAGTATCAGAAATGATTTGAAGAAAAATATAAAAAAAATAATAGAAATTTATGCGATATATGATTTTGACAAGGAAGTTGGAAAGATGAATGAACTCTATCCACGACTTGAGTATTTGATAGATTTAGTTGAAGACTTTTCAAGAACATTTGATGAAGCGAAGCGAGATCAAGGAGTGCTAGATTTCAATGACATAGAGCACTATGCAATCAAGATATTATCAAACGATGATTTGGCTGTGAAGGAAAGAAAGAGATATAGCTTCATATTTTTAGATGAATATCAAGACACAAATGAGGTGCAAGAAAGCATTATTTCTAGAATAAAAAGAGAAGATAATTTATTTCAAGTAGGCGATGTAAAACAGAGTATATATAGATTTAGACTGGCTGATCCAGAGATATTTATAAAGAAGAGAAAACTTTATTTGGATTCGGGAGAAGAGAATGAAGTCATACAACTTAATCAAAACTTTAGAAGCCGTCCTAGTATATTGATGGGAATAAACGAACTATTTAGTGCAATAATGAGTGATAAACTAGGCGATGTGCAATATGATGAAAAAGAGTATCTAAATCCAGGAGCAAAATTTGAAGATTTAGAGAATGAAAACATAAAAATAGAATTAATTTATGGTGAAAAAGATATTGATGATGAGATACTAAAGGAGTACAACAAAATAGAAAAAGAAGCTATTTATATAGCAAAGAGAATTAAAGAATTAATTGGAACACCGACATATGATGCTAAAAATGGAGAATTTAGAAAAATAGAATACAGAGATATAGTGATACTTATGAGAGCTGTAAGGCGTTCGTCAAATATATTCAATGAAATATTTATGAAAGAAGATATACCAATATATGTAGACGATGCGGAAGGTTATCTTGATTCAGTCGAAGTTAGTTTGATTATAAATTTGCTTAAGCTGATAGACAATAGAAATCAAGACATAGCACTTATAAGTGTTTTGAGATCTCCAATATGTGCATTCAAGACTGAAGAGTTGATTCAAATAAGAATTGAAGATCAAGAGGTTTCATATTATGAAGCTACGCTCAGATATATAGAAAACCATGAAGACGAGATAGCGGATAGACTGAGAAGTTTTTATGAAAAACTCACATCGTGGGAAAAACTTTCGAAGCTTATAAAACTAGGAGATTTGATGTGGGAGATATTAACTGAAACCAATTTTTATTATTATGTTGCAGCTATGCCAGGAGGAGAACAGAGACAGGCTAATATTAGACTTTTGATAGATAGAGCAAATGCATATGAAAAAGTTAGCTTTGGTGGTTTATTTGATTTTATTAGATATACGAAAAAATTGAGAAATCAAAGTCAAGATTTGTCAGCGGCTAAGCTAATAGGTGAAAATGAAAATGTAGTTAGAATGATGAGTATACACAAAAGTAAAGGTCTTGAATTTCCAATAGTTATATGTGCGTGTATGGGAAAACAATTTAATCAGCAAGACCTCAGAAAAAAGGTCATACTTCATAAAGAATTGGGCTTGGGAACACAATATATAGATCCAAAACTTAGAAGTTACAATTCTATGTTTCTACAAGAAGTAGTAAAGCAACAGATAAAAATAGAGAATTTATCTGAAGAGATGAGGATTCTATATGTTGCAATGACAAGAGCTGTTGATCAATTAATAATGACAGGCTATGTAAATGATATGAACAAAAAAATAGAGAATTGGAGTAATGCACCTTCTATATATAGGTTAAAGCAAGATAAAAGCTATATAGACTGGATAATGAGATTTGCATTAACGACAGAATCAGTTCAAGATTTACAAAAGCAGGGTTTTGATGCGAAATACAATACAAGCAAAGCTCACTATAGTATAAAACTCATAGCTGAGATAGAACTTCTAAAAGACAAAAAAGAAATGATAGCAGAAAATATAGAGAATTTGAAGACAATGCTAGATAGTCAAGCTGAAAAAACTGAAATGGACGATTCAATAGAGGAGACATTGAACTGGTCATATCCAGCATTTTACCTTAGCAATTTAAAAAGAAAATACAGTGTTTCTGAGCTAAATGCTTATAAAAAAGAGCCCTGGCTTCGAGATGAAACTAAGTATGACAAAAAGATTCTAGATGTCGAGTCAAAAAATTGGCAAAAGAGGGGAGTATTGCTACATTTGATACTTCAAAATATAATTGATTATTCATTTGAAGATAGCACAAAACTGAGAGCTTATATAAATAATTACGATGGAGCCAATGAGTTTTTGAGTGAAAAAGATTATAGCTATATAGAGAAGTATTTGAAGTCAGATTTGTTTGCAAGAATAAAAAAATCGGATAAAGTCTATAGAGAACAGCCATTTGTACTGAAAAAATCTGCTACAATTCTTGAATCTGAATACGAAAGTGGAGAAATCTTGATTCAGGGTATAATAGATTTACTATTTGAAGAAAACGGAGAGATAGTATTAGTCGATTATAAATCAGGAGGTAGTAGTTACAGCGATGAAGCGCTTGTAAAAGCGAAATATGAGAAACAAATTAATCTTTATAAAGAAGCTGTAGAGAGTATATTGAACAAATCTGTGAAGGAAAAATACCTATATCTCATAGAAAGCGGAAAAATTTTGAAAATGTAGCTGTTTTTTAGAAAAAATCGAGGGTATAATACAGACAAGCTATGTATTATCTTATAAATATAGAAGTTTGTCAGAGAGGTGATCTTGTGATAAGTCGTACAAAACTTTCAATAAATGTTGAGGATTTAGATATACCCGTCTTGTTATTTAAATTAAAGAATGGGAAAGCTAAGATATTAGAAGGAAATAAAAAAACTTCAGAATTTGATATAGAGCGTGTACAAAATGCCATAAATGAATATTATGATAGTTATGATAATTTGAAATCAGAATCAATAAGATATGAGAGCAATAGACATTATTATGACATAAAAATTCATGAAATGGAAAGTTGTTATGCCGCTATATTTTTGGAGAAAACCGATAGGAGAATTCTTGAGTACAGACTGAAAAAAACACAGAAAATAGCAAAGCTTGGCGATTGGTCTCATGATTTAATAAATGATGTGGAGTTTTGGTCTGAGGAAGTTTATGACATATTAGAACTAGATCCTAGATATAATCAAGCAAGTGTTGATTTGTTTTCAAAGTTTATACACCCAGATGATAGAGAACGAGTAGATACTATAAATAAAAATTCATTTCAAAATAGAGGAGAATACGAGATAGAGTTTAGAATAGTGACAGAAAGAGGAAACGAAAAATGGGTATTTACTCATGGAACTAAGGAATTTAATGATGAAGGTATCATGGTAAATATATTTGGAACTATGCAAGATATAACCGAGTACAAGGAATTAGAAAACGCATTTAAGAAGGAACGTGAAAAAGCAGAGTTAGCTAGTAGTTCTAAGAGTAGATTTTTAGCAAATATGAGTCATGAGATAAGAACTCCACTAAATGGCATAATAGGTATGACAAATGTACTAAGACATGAGATAGATGATGTTGATTTGAGAATATATTTGGACAATATAAAGTATTCGTCCGACTATTTGAAGCATGTTATTGGAGAAGTTTTAGATTTTTCTAAGATAGAATCAAATAAAATAGTTATGGAGAATAAAAATTTCGATTTAGAAATTATGTTGTCAAATATAGAACAAATATTGACTCAGAAGTGCAAAAATAAAAACTTAAGATTTGAAATTAACAAAGATGAAAATTTGCCAAAATATTTTATTGGAGATTATATTAGATTACAGCAAGTTTTACTTAATTTACTTGGTAATGCAGTTAAATTTACTCAAGTAGGTTCGGTTACATTAAATATTAGAATACTAGAAGGGCATGATTCTAAAATAAAGCTTTTGTTTGAAGTTGAGGATACAGGAATAGGTATATCTAAAGAAAAACAAAAAATTATATTTGATGCATATGAGCAAATTAATAGTGCTGAGGAATATGGTGGAACTGGATTAGGTCTTCCTATAGCTAAAAATCTATTGGAATCTATGAACAGTGATTTGAAACTTCAGAGCAGTTTAGGTAGAGGAAGCAGATTCTATTTTGAACTTGAACTAGAGAAAACAGAAGAATTATTGAACGAGTCGCTTGATGACTTAGGAAATTATGATATTGATCAAGGGTATGAATTACGAGTTTTAGTAGCAGAAGATGATGCTATTAACAGAATGTATGTTGAAAAGTTACTTGGAGACTACTTAAAGCATAGAGTTATAACGTCAAAAGATGGTCAAGAGGCATTTGAAAAATACAAGAAATATGGTGCTGATGTAGTTCTCATGGATAGTAGAATGCCTGTGAAAAATGGTAGAGAAGCGATAAGAGATATAAGGGATTATGAATCAAGCCAAGAAATAGAGCATGCTCTAATTGTGGCTATGTCAGCAGACGCAAGTAAAGAAACCGTAGATGAGTTAAATTCTTGCGGGGCAGATTTTTTTGTAACTAAACCATTGAATGAAGGGCAAATAATAAAGGTTCTAAACAAAATAAAAGATCAACTAAAGAAAACTAGAAAAGTTAAATTTATGGATCCCGAAAAACTTGTGTTTGAATATATTGACCTAGATGGAATAAATCAAAGTAGAAATTTGATGGGGAATTCCAAGATGTCGGTTATAATTAACTTTGCTATAGAAGAATATGAATCTGTAGTTAAAAAAATTGAGAATTGTCAATTTGAAAGAAATTTTGATGAAGATACATTGCAAAATTTACACAAAATAAAGGGAACAATAGGATATTTCAGCGCAGTTAAGATAGCAAAGATATTGCCTGAAATAGAAGAAATTTTTTCAAATGAGTACAATAGGTCAGAAGAGCATAAAATCAAAGATTTTATACTTCAATTCGAGTCGTTTATTGACGAATTAAAGCATTATGGCGATTTTTTGAATAAGTAGCATGTGATTTTACAAATATGGTATAATAAAACGTATAAAAGTAGTTAAGAATTGGGGTGTGAAGACACTAGATGTTTACATTAGAACACAAATTGCGAGATACAAAAATCATTACGGCAGAAGATATAGAGATATTGAGAGGACATATTTACTCTAAAAATCCAGAACTATCTGAATCAGCCAAAACGAAAATCATATCAAAAGCTATAATAAAGGTATTTGATAGAGAGTACTATTGGCTTGAAAAATCTGAGCGTTTGCAGGCGCGAAAAACTCTTTTGATGGCGCTTATAGAGGATGGAAAAGATGATGTAAATTATTTTGATGCAGTTGAAGCTGCCTATTCTATAGCATCACATAGCGAAAAAGAGAGTGAGTTTGAAAAATGGCTCGAAGAAGCATTAGATGAGAGCTACTCATTTGATAGTGTTTGTCATATATTTTCTAGAAAATATAAATTGAAAAAAATAGCAGTGAAGTACAAATATGCAGTGATAGGTGTACTACTAACATTTATCTATCTGATTTATTATTTTATGCCTCATTTTACAAGTGACTTCATAGTAGTGAAAGATGTTTCTATGGATAGTTATATTATAGCAGAAGATGAATTCTATAGAGAACAGCTATATTTAGATTATAAGCAGAGGTATTTTCCGTACAAAATTTATGATTATGAGCATCTTAAGAATTACTTTAAAGCATTAGAATCTAAATTAGTTGAGGGAGAGAATTTTAAAATTATTGTAGATACTGCTAGGCAATACAATTTAGATCCACTACTATTGTTTGCGATTATAGGTCAGGAGCAGAGTTTTGTACCGTCTACTACCACGTATGCAAATCAAATTATTAATAACCCATACAATGTATTCAATAGCTGGGAATATTACAATACAGATTTGAAAGATTCGACTGAAATAGCAAGTCATCTTTTGGATAGAATAATAAGTGAATGCCCAATAGATGAAGATATATTTGAATGGATGAATATGACATACGCAGAAGACGATAGATGGTCAGAAGGAGTTAGGCGCATTTATTATCGATTAAACCAATACGTTGAAACTTATTAAACTTTCTTGAGAGAAAATTTTCTTTTGAGAAAGTTTTTTTGTGGTGTAAAAACATGATATAATTAAGATTGTAAAATTATAGAATGGAGAGATATTATGGGAATTGAATTAAAGCAGATTAAAGAGTTTAATAGTGGAGATGAAATAGATAGCTATTTGCTCATTAAATCGTCACAGCTTAGAATAGCATCGAACAATAACAAATACTTAGATTTAGAATTTGCAGATCAAACAGGAAGTGTAAATGCCAAATTATGGGAATATAAAGATGGAGATGAATCCAAATATACGTCGGGTAAAATGATTAAAGTTCGAGGTAAGATACAAGAGTGGAGAGGCGCGTTACAGCTGAAAATAGCTAGAATTAGATTGGTTACAGATGACGATGAAGTATCTGTAGAAGATTTAGTACCGAGTGCTCCAATTAAAAATACAGAAATGTATGAAGAAATTTGTGGATTTATAGGTAAAATAAGGGATAAAGAAATATCAAAAGTTGTCGAAATTATATTTGAGGAGTATAAAGAAAAAATAATGTACTATCCTGCAGCAAAATCGAATCATCATTCTATAAGAAGTGGATTATTGTATCATTTGCTTAGAATGCTTCGTACAGGAGAAAAAATCGCACAAGTTTATACTGACTTAGATACAGACCTTATTTTTGCAGGAATATTACTTCACGATATAGAAAAAATAAATGAGATGTCTTCAGATGAACTAGGTTTTGTAGAAGATTATACCATCGAAGGAAAACTACTAGGTCATATAATACAGGGAGTAAAGAAAATTGAATTGATAGGTGTCGAACATGGTATTTCGAAAGAAAAAATAATGTTATTAGAGCATCTAGTTTTGACTCATCACTATGAGCCAGAATATGGAAGTCCTAAGAAACCTATGATTCCAGAGGCAGAAATACTTCATTTTGTGGATGTAATGGATGCTAGAATGTACGATATGTTTGCAGCTATAGAGAATATAGATGGTGGAGAAGTTTCAGATAGAATATGGTCGCTTGACAAAAGACAAGTATACAAAAAAACATTTTAGACCTGTAAAAGTAGGTGATGATAATGGGATTTTTAAAAAACAAATGGAAAGAATCTGCTGGGTTCAAAGAAATATATGAACACAAACCTCAAAGTGAAGAGGAAAGAAAAAGCCAAGAGGAAGATGAAGCGTTTTTCAGCGCTGTAACTGCTGGCATTGGCTGTCTTAGATATTTTATAGCCATGATATTGCTAATATTTTTTATATTGGTTATAATGGCAGTATTTTAAAGTCAATATCCTTGAGAAAATGACATTAAATTTCTAATTCTACATTAAAAAGCGAATTAAAGGGTATAGATAAGCTATAATGTGATTAAAAAAAAGAAGTTTTCTAAAGGAGGGCACCTAATATGAGAGAAATTAAAATAAGTGAAATAAAAAAAGGTATGATTTTAGGCGCGCCAGTTTTAGATGTTGGGAAAACTGTTGTGTTATTAAATGAGGGAACTGAATTAACTGAAAAACATATTAGATTATTGGAAAATCTTAAGATTGAAAAAATTAAGATTTTGAGAGATCCTACAGTGCCACCTAAGAATGAAGTAGAA
The DNA here is from genome assembly GCA_025210965.1 of Tissierellales bacterium. NCBI lineage: Bacteria > Bacillati > Bacillota > Tissierellia > Tissierellales > Tissierellales bacterium. Next base: position 25,403 of record JAOAQY010000086.1, on the reverse strand, counting down.
CAAGGATTGGAAGACGAACTGCTTGTTGAAAAAGCAAAAGCTTTGAAGCGAGGCGAAAATTTTGATGAAGATGAAAAGAAAGAGCATCTCCGCGTCAAATATGAAATGGAAAAAGATAAGGTAATAGAAGGCGTATTAACTGCAAATAAAGACTTGCAAGTGCTGACAGGAGAAGGCAATATTCCTTTTGATGTTAAGAATCAAGTCTATGTTGAAGAAACTAAGGAAGTCTTTTCAAAGATTAAATCTGGTGACAAAATAGAGTTAGAGCATATTAAAGATCATATAGAAGATTCCTATGAAGATTTAGTTAGAAACAATGATGTTCTAATGAGATTAAATCAACTTAAAGAAGTAGATGATTATACTTATCAGCATTCACTTAGGGTATCAATGCTTGCAGCTATGATTGGCAAGTGGTTAGGTTATACAGAAGAACAAAATAAAGAATTGGCATTAGCTGGTTTGATGTTTGACATTGGAAAACTAAAAGTACCAGATTTCATAATGAATAGGCAGTTTAAGATAACTAGCAACGAATATACATTAATAAAGAAACACCCACAATTTGGGTATCAGATACTACTCAAGACTCAAGGCATTTCTAGCAATGTTAAGTTTTGTGCATTACAGCATCATGAGAGACTAGATGGAAGCGGGTATCCACTTAGAGTCAAATCTAATCAGATTCATGAATTTGCCAAAATAGTAATGGTTTGTGATATTTATGATGCGATGATTTCAGACAGACCATACAGGCATAGATATTCACCATTTGATGCAGCTGAATATATATATTGGAATAGTGGAATTACATTAGATCCAAAGGTTTGCTATATCTTTTTGACTAATTTGGCAGAATATTATATGGGCAAAAAAGTATTATTAAATACAGGTAAAAAGGGAAAAATAATTTTTGTAGATATGGAATTTCCAACTAGACCTGTTATTCAGACTGATGATGATAAAATTATAAAACTTGTTGAAAATAAGCATATTAGGATTATTGATATGGCATAGATGTAGGGGGTTAATATTAGTATGAATTGCGATAAATGTGGCGAAAAAATTAGTAAAAAAGCACATAAGCTCAAATCAACTGGGGAAATTTATTGCACGTCTTGTTTTGAAACCTATAAAGAAGAAATGCAGAGAAAGAAAACTCGAGTAGAACTTGAACGTGAAAAATTCGAAGAAGAAAAGAAACGCTTTGAGTCAGAGAAAGAAAAACGAGAGAGAGAACTTGAAGAGGAACATAGGAAGCTAGAGGAAGAGAAAGCTCTTTTTAGATTGGAAGATCAAAGACGAAAAGCTGAATTAAAAGCATTACAAGCACTAGAGCGAGAACAGGAAGAGTTTAACAAAGAGAAAGAACGTATAAATGAAAATTACATGGAGCGTTTGAGATTACTAAATGAAAAAAAGCGAAAATTCGAAGAAGAAAAAAAACATATGGATCGCAACTATGAACAAGCTCTAGAAGAATTTGAGAAAAAGCGATTGGACTATGACCCAGAAAAAGAGCAAGAAATGATGATGGAAGCTCAAGGTGAAGAGGGAGAACCAGGGAACTCTTCCTTCGAAGAGAATGAAAGCATAGAAGAGCTTGTAAGTGAAGCGGAAGAACAACATGAAGAAACAGAAGAAATGTTAGAAGATGAATCAGAAGAAGAAGAGATTGAAATTATAGAGGAAGATTTGCAAGCGTCTATACCTGAAGAAAATCAAACAGAAGAGTTAGAATCTGAAAGTGATGATTTGCTTGAAGAAATAGAATCAGATGATATAATAGAAGAGACGCTAGAATCTAATGAAGAAGAGCTAGAATCAGAAGATCCAAATAAAATGATGACGCCTGAGGAGATAGCAGCACTAGTAGAACAAGAAAGTGATGTCGAGGAAGAGTCTCCAGCATCAGAGGATTCAAATAAAATGATGACACCTGAGGAGATAGCGGCATTAGTAGAGCAAGAAAGTGAACCCGAAGAAAAATCTCCAGCATCAGAGGATTCAAATAAGATGATGACGCCCGAGGAGATAGCAGCGCTAGTAGAACAAGAAAGTGATGCAGAAGAAGAGTCTCCAGCATCAGAGGATTCAAATAAAATGATGACACCTGAGGAGATAGCAGCACTAGTAGAGCAAGAAAGTACTCCAGAAGAAGAGCCTTCAGCATCAGAGGATTCGAATAAGATGATGACGCCCGAGGAGATAGCGGCACTTATAGAACAAGAAGAAGCCGAGAATGGCCCAATGGTTGAAAAAGTAGAGGCGCCAGCTCCAGAGGATTCGAATAAAATGATGACACCAGATGAAATTGCTGCACTTATAGCTCAGCAAGAAGATGATGAGGCTCATATAGAGGAGCTAGAAGAGGAGGTAACATCGTCAGTTGGCGATGATCCAAATAAAATATTGAGTGATGACGAAATTGCTAAATTGATAGCAGAGAATTCGTAAGGAGGAGATTTATTTTGACAAACCCAGTTATTACGATTACCATGGAGAACGGTAATCAAATCAAGGCAGAACTTTATCCAAGAGTGGCGCCTAATACAGTAAATAATTTTATAAGTCTTGTAAATAAAGGCTTCTATGATGGACTTATTTTTCATAGAGTAATAGAAGGATTTATGATTCAAGGAGGATGCCCAGATGGAACTGGAATGGGTGGTCCAGGATATGGAATAAAAGGTGAGTTTAAATCGAATGGATTTGACAACCAAATGAAGCATGAAAGAGGTGTATTGTCTATGGCTAGAGCAATGCATCCTGATTCAGCTGGTTCACAGTTTTTTATAATGCATGCAAATGCACCACATCTTGATGGTAGCTATGCTGCATTTGGTAGAGTAATAGAAGGGTTAGAAGAAGTTGATCGCATAGCAACAGGAGCTACACATGCTGGAGATCGTCCTATTGAAGATCAGAGAATTGGTTCAGTAGTTGTTGACACTGCTGATTACGAATGGTCTGAACCAGAAACATTATAAATTAAAATAGAGCTAGGGGACATTAATGTTTCCTAGCTTTTTTGAAAAGAAAGGAGGGGGAAAATGATTATAAAAAGTGCAGTTGAATACGATATTATTATCCAAAATCAAAATGTATACATAAAAGCGAAAAGAGAGTATGGAAATATAGCTGAATTACATAGAGAATTAGAAAATCATCCGAGAATTAATAAAATTGATTTTATGAAACTCAGAAATTCTTTTTTGTTGTTAGATGATGAAACTATTTGTATTGGCGAAGCTGGAGATATGATTGAGTTAAGAATGGATCAAGATCTAATGGTAGCTTATATAAAACTATTTGTTACAAATGAAGAGTTTGAAACAAATAGAAAAGAGATTAATCAGCAAATCAGACAATGCTTAGAAGAAAATGGAATTAATTATGGAGTAAAATCATCTATATTTAATGAAACATATGATATATCTGGAGAAGTTATCGTAGCAGAAGGGAAATTGCCTGTAGATGGAGAAGATGCAATCGTAAATTACATAGAATTACCTGATGCAAAGCCAGAGATTTCTAAAGATGGATCTACCGATTTTTATGCAGTTGAATTGTATAAATCTGTTAGAATGGGTGACTGGCTTGGTTCAATGAAACTTGCTACAGAAGGTGTAGATGGAATAAATATAATTGGCGAAGTGCTACATGCTAGAGCTGGAAAAAGTGGAAGATTAAGGTATGATAGCAAAAAAGTACAATTGATAGAAGAAGAACATGAACATGTACTTAGCGCAAAAGAAGATGGGATAGTTGAGTTTAAAAATGGAAAAATTACTATAAGCAGTCATTTGATTATAGATGATGTGAATTATACGACGGGCAATGTAGATTTTAAGGGCTATGTCACTATAAAAGGGACTATAGAAGATGGATTTTCTGTAAAAGCAGACTATGATATAACCATAAATGGAAATATGGGACTTGGGTGTGTAAATCTCATAGAATCGAGGTATGGTAGCATAGTTATTAAGGGCGGAATTTATGGAAAGCGAAAAAGTATGATAAAAGCAGGTAAAGATGTATTTATAAAGCATGTAAATCAGGCTAATATTGATTGTAGAGGATATGTTAACATAGGATATTATATATTTGACAGTAGAATAAAAGCGGATGCAATAGAAGTCGCATCGGTCAGGGGTCGAATCATAGGAGGGCAAATACTTGCTAAAGCTTGGATAAAGGCACAATTTATTGGGAATAATAAAGAGATAAAAACTCAAATTAGAGTTGATGGATTTGACAGAAAAAAAGTAAATGAAGAATTGACTGAACTACTTGGAATATATAAAGAAAAGCTAAAACTTTTGGAATACAATAAAAAAGCACTAAACCTAATTGAAGCTGGTGGAGAGAAGACTATCCCACTAGATTATAAGAAATTGAAAAGATTAATTGGTAAACTTTTGCTAGAAATATCTGAATTAGAGGAACGGCGTACTATACTTAATAATCATTTGAGAGCTAAAGGTCAAGGCAGTATAGAAATATTAGGACAAATGTATCCTGGATCTCAAGTAGCGATTAGAAGAATAGAAATTCCAGTAAGAGAACCAGTACGAGGCATATACTATTACGATGAGAATCAAATCAAGATACAGAAGCGATAGGAGGAAAAGATGAGAGAGCATAAATTGGATCTGATGAAAAAAATCATAAAATTGATAAATTTTAATAAGATAGATGGGTTTTATTTCATAAGTGAATTAGAAGAAGTAGTTGAAAATATATTAGATATGCTTTATGAAATAACAGAAGCTAGAACTATCGCAATAGCGCTTTACGATGAGACGAAGAAGATATACAATGTGAAACGTGTATACAAAAAGGGTGAATACAGACCATACTATGGAGATGTTGAGCTGAATGCTTCGGATTTTGAACCTTACAAAATAGAAAAAATAGAATTTGGAAATGAAGGAATAGAGGGACATGTAGATCTAAGCAATCTGAGAGCTGAAAACATAGTACTATTAAAAAACGGTTCTATTACAGGCTTTGTAAGTTTTAGTGAATTATCGCAGTCGAGCTTAGATTTTTTTGAGAAGAATGAGGAGTTATTTAATTTTATAGACTTTCTTCTCAAGATAGCCGAAAATAATTCACTTAATATAGAACAGATGGATTTAATGGAAAAACAAAGAATGCAATTAGCTACACTGTATGACGTTATGGCGAATATTCAAAGTGCAATTACATTAGAAGAACTGTTTGAAAGCTTATTGGCAACAATGAGCATAGTATATAAAATTACGGAGAGTTGTATACTTGAGAAAACTAAATCGAAGAAATATAGATTGCTAAAATCAAGAGGAGATTTTAGAGAAGTCAAAAATGAGATAGACTGTATAAATCAATCTAATTTTGGGAAAATAGACTATGGATATAACGGAGAAAAAATAGATTCAAATTTTGATGGTTTGGAGATTGGAGAGAGAACTAATTGCTCTATAATAGCACCAATAGATAAGAGATTATTAGGTTTAGAAAGCATAGGGCATGCAGAGTATTATTGGGTGATTGGAAGAGTTGAAGGTGGATTAAGATTAGAGATTATACAAGCTATAGAAATGATAGTCAAAATGTTATCATCTATGTATTCTAACTACAAGATGAAAAGGCTAGAAGAACAAAATACAGTAGATGAAAACGCAATGTTTTTAGGAAAACTAGCTGAAAAAATAGATGATATGCAAAAATACGACATAGAATTTTATCTTTCATACAAGAGAATAAGGTTTAATCCATTTGAAAAAATAGATAAATCACAATATGAAGGAGTTGATATTGTTGGAGATTATGCATTCGATATTGGATTTGACCCTGAACTGAAAGAGGGTTTTTCGAGAGTGGAAAAATTAGAGACTATAGATGATTTTTTGAGTTATGAATTTAAATAAAAAAAGAGTGCTGAGATAAAATAGAGTTATCTATTTTATCTCAGCACTCTTTATATTACTTACCAAGCATTATTGTTATATCCATTAATTTTTGTTGTAAATCAATAATTTTATTTTTTAGACTATCGTAATGATCTGATAATAAACTTTGATCCATCATCTTATCGGTATTATAAGCAAGGTTTTCAAATTGAGAATAAGCTGTTTGCAACTCTTTTTGAATATTTTCTTTGCGTCTTATAGATTCAAGCTGAGTACCGTGTTGATAAGTTTTTACATGTTCCTTAAGTTCAAATGTAAAACCTATGTCAGGCACTATAGCTTTTACATGATGAGTTTCACGTAAGTATTGTGCAAAATCATTTGATGAACTTTCCTCGCCATGTGTTACAAATATTTTCTTAGGAACTTTTTCAAATGATTCGACAAAATCAATTAAGCCATTCTTATCAGCATGTCCTGAAAAACCTTCTATGCTGTAAATTTCTGCTTCAACTGAAACTTCTTCACCAAGTACCTTGACTTTTTTTATGCCATCTTTTAATCGTCTTCCTAGAGTTCCTTCAGCTTGGTATCCTACGAATACTACACTATTTTTCTTATTCCACAAATTATGTCTCAAGTGATGACGTATCCTTCCAGCAGTACACATACCGCTAGCAGAAATTATAACTTTAGGATAGGGAGCTTCATTTAGTCTCATAGATTCGCTCTGAGATCTAACATAGAATAGATTTTCGAACTTGAATGGATCATCTCCGCCCAAAATCAAATCCTTAGCAGCTTCATTAAAGCAATAAGAATTATTTTTATAAACTTCAGTAGCGGAGACAGCCATAGGACTATCTATATATATAGGAATTCTCATAAATTGCTGTACATCATCATTATATTCATAATAGTGGTTGAGTTCATAAATCAATTCCTGAGTTCTACTTACCGCAAAAGAAGGAATGATAACAGAGCCACCTCTTGCAGCAGTTTTATTTATTATTTCAACTAATCTCTTCGTACTTTCACCAACTTGTTTGTGAAGGCGATTCCCATAAGTAGATTCTACAATGAGATAATCAGCAAAATCAATTTTAGCTGGATTTCTCAAAATAGGCTTATCCTTCATACCTAAATCTCCAGAGAAAACAACCTTTGCAGTTTTTTCTCTTTCAGTAATCCAAAGCTCTACTATAGAAGAACCTAAAATATGTCCAGCATCTTGAAACCTTACAGAAATTTCTTCATTTAACTTAACTTTTTGATTGTATAAAACAGGGTCAAAAAATTTCAAGCTATAAGAAGCATCTGATGCTGTATACAGCGGAACAATCGGTGGTTTACCCGATCTCATTCTATGCTTATTTTCCCATTTGGCATCGGATTCTTGAATATGACCACTGTCTACTAACATTATATCGCAAAGTTCTTTAGTGGCTTTTGTTGATATAATTTTTCCTTTAAAACCTTCTTTTACTAACTTAGGAATTCTACCACTGTGATCTATGTGAGCATGTGACAAGATAACATAATCGATTAAAGCAGGATTAAAGTCAAAGGGTTCATTGTTCAAAAGTTCTAGTTCATCACTACCTTGAAACAAGCCACAATCTATAAGTATTTTGTGGTGATCAGTTTCTAACAGATAGCAAGATCCGGTAACAACTTTTGATGCGCCTAAGAATTTTATTTTCATATAAAGTCCCCCAATCTGCGTGTAATAAATTGAATCATATTATAAATACCCAAATATTTCTAATTCATTCGCCAATTCGGATTATAATAATTTTTTATAAAATTACCATCAGACTTGGCCCAACCGAGAGGTAAATCGTTCATACAAATCAGCAACCATCCCTTTGGCGCTTTTAGGTTTATAGTTTCACCTTTTAAATATTTTAAAACCAAAGGATCACTTATATCTAATGAAATAACTTCTCGAAAATCATTTTTAGAAAGAGCCATAGCTAAAGCTTGAGCAGGTACAAACCTATTTTTTTTCATGGTACCTAGGTGTAGACCAGATAATTCAAACCTGACAGAACGAGGTAGATTTATACCACTTGGAAGCCAGTATAATTGATCTTTGATATTGCAATATGAACCATTGTTTAACCAATCGGGAAGAGAACCAAAGAAATCAACAAAAGTTTCTGGTGGAGCTACAGAAGAATTTGATACAGAACTTTTCACATTGGTAGAAGAAGAGTCAGATTTGCTATATGCAGCGATGAAATGTCCAGTGCCTTTCAATTTATGAGGCCAAGCTCTTAAAACAGATTCCCCATTTAGACCGCTAGTTAGGCCATTTTGGGCATTTAATTTTTCAAGAGACATTTCAGGGCAGTGATTGGATAGAAACTCGATATGCGATTCATCTTCTTCAGGTGAAAACGTACAAGTTGAGTATACAAGCAAGCCTCCTGGCTTTAGCATTTTTACAGCTGAAATAAGAATTTGTCTCTGCAAAGACTGACATTCTATAACGTACTCTGGAGTCCAGTTTTTGGCAGCTTGTTTATCTTTTTTAAACATACCCTCACCAGAACAAGGAGCATCGACTAGCACCTTGTCAAAATAGCATGGGAAGTGATCAGCTAATTGCTCAGGAGATGCATTTGCAACGGCGATATTCCTGAAACCAGCCATTTGAAGATTCTTGGCAAGAGCTTTAGTTCTCTTAGGACTGATATCGTTACTTAACACGAAACCATCTTGATTTAACTTAGAAGCGATTTGAACAGACTTTCCACCTGGAGCAGCACATAAATCTAGAACTAATTCTCCAGGCTTTGGATCTAAAACTTCTACGGGAATCATAGCACTTGCTTCTTGAATATAATAAGCACCAGCATGGTAATAAGGTGTTTTACCTAAAGTTATATCACCATTAGTCAAATAATAACCAGTTGGACACCAAGGAATGTTATCAAATACATTTGTGTCACCATAAAGGCTAGTTAGTCCTTCTAATAACTCATTATTAGAAATTTTAGAAGTATTTACTCTAAAGGATTTAGATATTTCATTTGAGGATGCGTCGACAAATTCATTGAATTCCGCTCCCAATAATTTTTCCATTTTTTGTTTAAAAAGTTCATTCATTAAAATTGCTCCTTTGATTTATTTTGTCGTTTACTTCTTATGAAAAATGCTATACTTCCAATCATTCGAAGTACACCTACAACCAAAAGTACGACATAAATTGAAGTCTGCTCTTTGATCCATATTCCTATTACTGGAGATATGGCAGCAGAAAGATTTATTAGTGTTGTGTAAATTGCTATATATATTATCCTATTTTCAGATGGTACAACTTCGAGCATTAAATTGAATAAAATCAATAATGTCCCAGCTGTACAAATTCCAGGCAAAATATTTAGAACAGTAAGCACTTCAACTGACGATGCAAAAGTGTACAATATAGGTGTGATAGACATACCTAGAGTTGCTATGCTTAATGTCAATGTATTGGAGTATTTGTCTGCAAATTTAGACCAAAGAGTTACAGAAAAAATGGAAGCTAAACTTGCGACTATAGTAATCATACTGAGCCATCCTTCATCAGCTTTTAATACATTTATCTGATATATCGAAAACAGCGGCCAACCCATCTGCCATCCGAAGTGAAACAAAAGGGAACAGGCCATAAAAGACATCAAACCTTTTTGCTTTGGTACGTCTTTTAAAATAGTAAAAAAGAGATTGCTATCTGGACGTACAGATACTTTTGGAAGTCCCTTAAATTTGAAATAGGTAATAACTTCACCAAGAGCAATCAAAAATGCTACAAAAAATATTACTTGATACGAACGTATAGAAGCGGTTTGATCATATGCAAAATATTGTAGAAATTGACCTGAAAGAAATACAATTATTAGCTTTAGCAAATCAGAATATCTGTTTCGAAGTCCCATAGCTCTATTTCTTTCTTGAGGCTCAAATATATCACCTATTGTAGATTGATAACCTGCAACAGCAAGAGAACCTGGAAAATTCATAAGACCAATCAAACAGACGAAAACTAAAGAAGGTCTACTAATAGGCAAAAAAGGAAGTATTGCAAACGCTGCATAAAAAAGTTTTTGACTCAAAGTGATATAGCCAGTTAATTTTTGCTTATTACTAGAGCGATTCATTAGTAGTGTTCCTGGTATCAATGTCAAAACAGCAATCAAAGCAGGCAATGAAGAAATCAGAGCAACTTCATAGTCGGAAGCTCCTAATCGTATTGCAAATTTAGAATAATAAGGTTTTACAAGGCTCAAAGAGCAAGCTAAAAAAATGCCATTTAGTACATTGTTTTTTAAATTAAAATCAAAAGATTTTGACATTGAACTACCACCTTTCAATAGTCTAGTTTTATTAATTATAGCTTGAAAATTTCTTTAATTCAATTCAAAAAGATAGAAAGAAAATATATAATATTCTGTGAAAGTATAAAATTTCATACAAAACTTTATTAATTATCATTTTTTTAGTATAATGAAGAAAATTGAAAGAAACGCTTAGGGGATGAAGTTATGATTATAGGAACTGGAATAGACATAATTGAAGTGGAGCGTATTCGAGAAGCTGTTGAGAAAAATGACAAATTTTTGGAAAAGATTTTTGCGCCTACAGAGTTGAAGTATATAGCTGAAAGGCAGAATAATATACAGACTATAGCAGGGTTATTTGCGGCTAAAGAAGCCGTAAGCAAAGCTTTAGGATATGGAATAAGAGATTATGGATGGCAGGATTTGGTTATAGACCATGACGAATTTGGAAAGCCTGTTGTGGTACTTTATCAGAAGGCCAAATTAGTTGCAGAGCAGAAGCAAATTGAGATGATAGAGATATCAATTACACATTTGAAGGAAAATGCTATGGCAATTGCTGTTGCAAATGGAATGGAACGAGAAGGCAATATAAGCGGTGAAGTTGAAAAACGACAATTGTCAGATGATGAGCAATGGATAACAAAGACAATGGTTGGAGATATTTTACCTTGCAGAAAAAAAGAATCACACAAAGGCACGTTTGGTAAAATAGGAGTTGTTGCGGGTAGTATGGGAATGACAGGAGCATGTTACCTAGCTAGTCTATCAGCGCTTAGAAGCGGGAGCGGTGTCGTTTATAATATAGTACCAAAGAGTATAGCACATATATTAGAAATCAAATTGACAGAGACTATCACAAAGAAGACAGAGGATTTAAATAAAGGATATTTTAGTATTGCGGGCTTGCCAGATATTAAAAAGGCACTTGAAAATGTAGAAGTAGTATTACTTGGTCCAGGAATTGGAATTGATAAAGAGAGGATGCAGGTAATAAAAGCAATAATGGAACACACTAGAAAGCCAATGATAATAGATGCAGATGGGATAAATTGTCTTCAAGATGAACCAGAGCTTTTGAAAAAGAGAGAAGGGACTACAATTATCACACCTCATCCTGGAGAGTTAGCTACTATACTTGGAGTTCACACTAGTGATATACAATCAGATAGAGTAAAATATGCACTTGAAGCCTCAAAGAAATTTGGAGTTATAACAGTACTCAAGGGTAACGAGACAATTGTTTGTGACGATGAAGGACGAGTATATGTAAACCCAACTGGAAATCCAGGGATGGCCACAGCTGGAAGTGGAGACGTACTTGCTGGTATTATTGCGAGTTTACTTGGACAAAAGGTTGGTGCATTTAGAGCAGCGCTAGCTGGAGTGTATCTTCACGGTCTAGCAGGAGATTATGCAGCTCTTGAAAAGGGAGAGTATAGCTTGATTGCAGGAGACATATTGGAACAATTGCCACTAGCAATATCAAATACAATGCAAACAAAAATAGACTATTAAAGAGTGGTGAAGACATGCTATCATTTATGAATACTAGACCTGTTTGGGCCTTGATTAACTTGGATCACTTGATTCATAATATAAAAGAAATTAAAAAGAACTTATCGCCGTCAGCCTGTCTTTCAGGAGTAATAAAAGCTGATGGATATGGCCACGGAGCTATAATGATTGCCAGAACTATACTGGCAAATGGAGTAGATAGATTAGCAGTAGCTACATTGTCTGAAGCGCTTGAGCTTAGGAAACATCATATAAAAGCGCCTATATTGATACTAGGATATACACCTGGTTTTCAGGCGAATGATATAATAGAGCATGATATAATACAAACTGTACTTAGCTACGAGCAAGCAGAAGCGTTATCTTACGCGGCAGAGGGGCTTGACAGACAAGCTAAGATTCATATAAAAATAGACACAGGTATGAGTAGACTTGGGTTTGATGCAAACAATCAAGCTATAGGAGATATACTAAAAATTAGTCAATTACCAAACATCGAAATCGAAGGGATATTTTCTCATTTTGCTCTAGCAGATGCTGAGAATCCTAAATTCACTGATGTGCAGAATGAAAAGTTTAAAAATTTTGTTAGCAAATTAGAATCTCAAGGGTTGGAGATTCCGATTAAGCATATATCTAATAGTGCAGCTATATTAAATAATCCAGAGTATCACTATGATATGGTGAGAGCTGGCTTATTGATGTATGGACTGTATCCATCTGAATTTGTAAGTCATAAAAAGATGGATTTGAAGCCGGTGATGAGTTTGAAAGCTACTATTTCTCAAACTAGATCACTAGAAAAAGGCAAAGGCATTAGTTATGGGCATAGCTTTGTAACAAAGAGAGATTCGATTATAGGTACTATACCAATAGGCTATGCAGATGGATATAGTCGTCTATTATCGAACAAAATCTATGTAGGCGTCAAGGGTCAGGCGGCTAGAGTAGTTGGTAATATTTGTATGGATCAATGTATGATAGATCTTACAGATATAGAAAGAATGGATGTTGGGGATGAGGTGTTTCTCTTTGGAGATGGGAACCATGGAGAACCAAGTGTTGATGAAATAGCGAATGTCTTGGGAACTATAAACTATGAGATACTATGTATTCTCAGCAAAAGAGTTCCAAGGGCGTATATCAAGAACAATGAGGTCATAAGGATTAGGGACTATCTTCTGGAATAATGGAGGTTCGCTATGGAAAAAAAGAAGATGCAAGAACTAATGGAAGAAGGTTACAAAGAGATGAGCAAATTAAACAGCCAGCTAAGTGAAGAAATGGTTGTCTGTGATGAAGAAGAATTATGCGATTATGAAATGAAATTAATGGGAAGTGAATAAAATGCTGATAAAAAGAGGAGACATAATATATGCCGACTTAAGTCCGGTAATAGGATCGGAACAGGGAGGTATTCGCCCTGTTCTGGTACTACAAAATGATATTGGGAACAAATACAGTTCAACACTGATTGTGGCTGCAATTACAGCAAAAATTGATAAAGCTAAATTGCCAACACATGTAGAAATATCATCAAAAGATTTCGGATTGACGAAAGATTCAGTGGTATTGTTGGAGCAGATTAGAACTATAGACAAGAAGAGGTTAAGGGACAAGGTTGGCAGATTTGACGATGTAATGATGGATAAAGTTGAAAAAGCACTTAGGATTAGTTTGAATTTGGAAGAATGTTGATACATAATGGACCATAGCACTACATAACTTAGTGAGCTAAGGAAAATGATAAATAAAGTAGGTGAAAATCTGAGGTAAGGCCTTGGATTTTCTTTTGTAAATAGTAGATGTGAAAATAGGAGAATTATATGGAAAATAAATTTTTGCCCATTTCAATGAAAGATTTAAAAGAAAGAGGATGGGATGGTGTCGATTTTGTTTTAGTTTCAGGGGATGCATATGTAGATCATCCAAGTTTCGGCCCAGCAATTATCGGAAGAGTATTAGAACGTTATGGTTACAAAGTTGGCATAGTGGCACAGCCAGATTGGAAAAATGAAAAAGATTTTAAAAGATTTGGAAAGCCAAGACTAGGATTTCTAGTAAGTGCGGGAAACATGGACTCTATGGTGAATCACTATACCGTCAATAGAAAAAAGAGAAAAACAGATGCATATTCTCCAGGCGGACAGATGGGAATGAGACCAGATAGGGCTACTATAGTCTATTGCAATAAGATTCGTGAAATTTATGGAGAAATTCCAATAGTGATAGGAGGAGTAGAAGCTAGTCTGAGAAGATTTGCACACTATGACTACTGGGAAGACAGAATCAGAAATTCTATACTCATAGATACAGCTGCAGATTTGATAATATACGGAATGGGTGAAAAACCCGTCGTAGAAGTTGCAGAGTGCTTAGCTATGGGAATGGAAGCTAAATATATAAGACATGTACAGGGAACATGCTATAGAATAAGAAAAGATCAATTAGATGAAGTTTACGATTATGTAGAAGTTGAATCGTTAAGCGAAATAAAAAAAAGTAAAGAAGCATATGCTAGAGCCTTCAATAAACAGAATCAAGAACAAAATCCATTCATAGGAAAAGCATTGATTCAAAGGCACGGTGATTCATATATTGTACAGAATCCACCGGCAAAACCGTTAGAAACAATAGAATTAGATGACGTGTATGAACTACCTTATCAGAGAACTTACCACCCAATTTACGAAAAATCAGGTGGAATTCCTGCTCTCAAGGAAGTTGAATTCAGCTTGTCGAGTTCAAGAGGATGCTATGGTGGTTGTTCGTTTTGTGCCATTACATTTCATCAGGGAAGAATCGTACAGGGAAGAAGTCATGAATCATTAGAAAAAGAAGCAGATAAATTGATAGAAAGTCCAAATTTCAAAGGATATATACATGATGTTGGTGGACCAACAGCTAATTTTAGGAAACCTGCTTGTAAGAAACAAATGACATATGGTGCTTGTAAAAATAAACAGTGCTTGTTTCCAGAACCATGTAGTAACTTAGAAGTAGATCATGAGGATTATATACAATTACTGAGAAAAATAAGAAAAAAACCTAAAATCAAGAAAGTATTCATACGTTCGGGAATAAGATATGATTATGTAGTAGCTGATAAGAACAAAAAATTCCTAAAAGAACTTTGTGAGCATCATGTAAGCGGATTGCTAAAAGTAGCGCCCGAACATATAGATCCTAAGGTTCTAAAGCTCATGGGAAAACCAAATGTTGAAGTGTTTGAAAAATTTACTAAGGATTACAAAGATATGAACAAGAAACTAGGCAAGGATCAATACCTAGTACCGTATCTAATATCAAGTCATCCAGGTAGTACATTAAAATCTGCAATCAAACTTGCATGCTATTTGAAATCTATAGGATATATTCCAGAGCAAGTTCAGGATTTTTATCCTACACCAGGGACGCTATCGGCAGCAATGTATTATACAGAGCTTAATCCTGTGACTCTTGAAAAAATTTATGTTCCAAAAACTAAAGAAGAAAAGCATATGCAAAGAGCTCTATTGCAATTCAATCGAAGAGAAAACTATAAACTTGTTAGACAGGCACTTATAAGTGAAAATAGATATGATTTAATAGGAAATGGTCCTAAGTGTTTAATACGAGATTTTTCAAATGAAGAAACAAATAAGACAAAATCTAGGGGCGCTAAGGGGAACTCGAAGTCGAAGTACAAGAAGAACAATAGACATAACGCTGCGAAAAATAATAAAAGGAGGCGTTAGATTTGAAGAGCAAAAAGAGATACAATGTGATGTTGTTGATGGTACTAATAATAGGATTTACCATAGGTCAAATAGCTGTATTTGCTAACGGTGGAAGTGAAAAAGATCCGTTAATTACTATGAGCTATATGAATCAGAAAATAGAACAATTGAAGTATTATGTAGATTCTAAAGTTGATGGGGGAGAAACTTTAGAAAACAAACAATCATCCGCATGGGAGGTTGTAAAATTAGCTAAAGGACAGAGCATAGTAGGGGAATCGAGTACTGAATTTATATTAAGATCAGGCAAGGGGACTGCAATAGCAAGTGCTTCAGGTGGATTATGCGATGTCACAATAGGTAAAGATTTATCAAAAGGGGTTAACATAGAGAAGAATCATCTTTTGATTGTTCCAAGGTCAGATGGACGAGGTATACTTGCGAGTTCAGAGATTTATATTATGGTCAAAGGAAATTATCAGATAATCCAATAAGGAGGCAAAGTGATGAAAGTACTTCATTTGATTAGTGGTGGAGATACTGGTGGTGCAAAGACACATGTTTTGTCATTAGTAGAAAAACTATCAGAAGATATCCAAATAAAGCTAGTCTGTTTTATTGAGGACCAATTCTATGAAGATGGTAAAAAATTAGGGTTGGATATTGAAGTGTATCAACAAAAAAATCGTTTTGATTTTTCAGTGGTTTCGAGATTAAAAGAACTAATAGAAAAAGAGGGCTATGATTTAGTACATTGCCATGGTGCTAGAGCTAATTTTATAGCAATGTTTCTAAAATCAAAAGTTAAAGTTCCGTTTGTAACAACTATTCACAGTGACTACAAATTAGACTTTAAAGATAATTTGTACAAAAAAATTATATTCACTGGGTTAAATGAGATGGCCCTTAGAAAATTTGACTACTACATTGCAGTGTCGAATAATTTCAAAAAAATGCTAGTAGAACGTAGCTTTGATTCAGAAAAAATCTTTACTGTTTACAATGGTATAGATTTAGAAAAAACGGTTGATATAATAGAAAAAAAAGAATTTTTATCTAAATATGGTATAGATGCAACCAATAAAAAAATCATAGGTATTGCAGCGAGACTTGATACTAATAAGAGTGTAAATACGCTCATAGAGGCGGGAAAAGAACTCTCTAGTATGCGAGATGATTTTTTGATATTGATTGCTGGAACAGGAGAGGAAAAGCATCACCTAGAGCAATTGATACAGCAAGAAGGGCTTTCTCAAAAGATATACCTATTAGGATTTGTTCGAGAAAACTATTCTTTTTTCAATGCTCTAGACATAAATGTGCTTACATCTAAGAGTGAAAGCTTTCCATATGTGATATTGGAAGGAGCAAAGCTAGGAAAAACAATTATAAGCACAGATGTTGGTGGTATAGCTGATTTAGTTGAGCAAGGGATTAATGGCTACTTGTTTGAAGTGGAAAACAAAAATGAATTAGCTAAGTATTTAGATGAATCTCTTAAGAATGATTGCTATAAGAACATGGGCGATAATTTAAAAACTAAAGTTAGTGAACTATTTTCATTGGATAAGATGGGTCGAGACCATGTGAAAATATATCATACTATAAAAAAGACTAGAATATAGGAGGCAAAATAATGAAAATGATTGATGAAAAAGGAAAATTATTTGGGGTAATCAATGTAATTGACTTGTGTGTAGTGTTAGTATTAGTACTAATGGTAGTTGGAGGAGTTAAATTATTTGGCAATAGATGGGCAAAAGTAAAACCAAATGGGGATGTATATGTGCAATTAGAGGTAGCAGATGTAAGACAGGCAACAATAGATGGTTTAGTTGATGGGGATGAATTAAATTACTATGATGAAAATGTATTATTTGGAACAATTGAGTCAAAAGAAATAAAACCATTTGTAGATAATATACAGACAGACAATAAGTTAGTTCCAATGGAAGTTCCAGGCAAATACGTAGTTACACTTAAAATGAAGTGTCCGGCGTATATAACTGAAGATGTTGTTGTTATAAATGGAAAACATACTAGAATAGGAAATCAATTTACACTAAAAAACCGCAAAGTTTCAATTCAAGGGGTTGCGTTAAAGGTTGATATCATCGAACAATAATGGGGTGTATTCATGGAAAAACGAGCACTGAAGAGAAAATTTTATACATTAGCAAATAGATGTTCACAGTATAAAATTCACAGCTCAGCAGTTAAAATTGCAGGGCGTTGTTTTGAGAGAGTGAAGAAGGCTTACAGAGCTTCTGCATTGGGGAAAATAATGAGCGACCATACGAGTACAATTGAAAATAGTGTGGCGTATAAAATAATAGATACAATGTTTAAAGGTGTTGACTATGGGCTGAAGTCTATAGGACATTTTTGGGAACACAATAAAAATTATAGCTTGTTTCACAAGTTGATTAAAATGGTTTCTTCTCCACTAGGAAAGAAAATAATAAGTATAATAATGATGCTCTTGTCAACGATAGCATATTTGACATATATAAATATCTATTCCATGACACCGGAAATAACGTTTACATTTGTGTCTGCTTTAATTATGATTTTAGCACTTGGAGTCAATCCAGCAGGTTTGAGAGAAACATATGAGTCAAGCGTTTTACATGAGCGTATGAGTTACTTTTGGTCATCTGATGGAAAGACTGTAGAATTTCCTTGGATTATGAGTTTTTTAATATTGTCTATTCCTATATTGCCAAAATCAATTACTATGGTGCTTTTAATTGCACTTAGCAGTATAAAACTAGTTTGGGGCGCGGTAAAGAGAAAAGCTCCTCTAAAAATAGATTGTTTGATATTTGCCATAGTATTATTTTATGTAGTAATGGTAATAGGAACAGGCACATCGACATATAGAATGGATAGCATCAGAGATTTGGCTATTCATACTGTAGCTATAGTTTGGACTATAAGTATGATAATAGATTCAAAAAATTTAGAAAAACTATATAGCATGATGGTAAGTTTTGTATATGTTGCTACTTTGGTTGCAGTTTATGGAGTTTTACAGTATTTTATTGGAGTAGAAATGGATGCAGCATGGGTAGACGTTCAAAATAATCCAAACTTGAGCGTGCGAGTATATTCTGTATTTGGAAATCCAAATATACTTGGAGAATACCTCATAATGGCATTACCTATATCTATGGGATTATTTATGAATAGCAAGGGATGGTTCAAAAAATTGTTGTTTTTAGGTACAACAGGAGCTATGGGTTGTGCGCTAGTATTGACATTTGGTAGAGGTGCGTGGCTAGGATTTGCATTTGCAGTAGCAGTTATGGTTATCCTATACAAAAAAGAACTCATTTGGGCACTTATACCAGCTGGAATAGTTAGTTTATTTTTACTTCCAGAGAGTATTTTGAATAGAATACTATCTATTGCAAATCTTGGAGACTCTTCAAACGCATATAGAATAAGAGTTTGGAAAGTTGCTATGGAAATGATAAAAGACAATTGGATATTAGGCGTAGGTTTTGGATACATGCCATTTAAGATAAATTATCTCAATTATATACGAACAATGAATGTGTATCATTCACACAATATGATATTGGAGATATTTGCAGAGCTTGGAATTGGAGGCTTACTTGTACTTGTATTCATGCTAGGTATAATTTTGAAAAAACTTTACCAAATATCGATACAGAGAGAAGATCGATTTGCACGAATAATTGCTATAAGCTTGTTTGGTTCATTTGTTGCAATATTGACTAATGGTTTGACAGAAAACGTATTGTATTTGCCCAAAATTATATGGACATTCTGGATGATTGTTGGTTTTGCTGGTATACTTATTCGTGTTCAACGAACAGAATATAAAGTAAAGGAGAAGAGCAATGACTAAAAAAATATTGATATCGGGCTATTATGGTTTCAATAATAGTGGAGACGATGCTATTTTAAAAGTCTTGACACAACAATTAAAAGAGATTGGTGAAAAGGTAGAGATTGTTGCTCTTTCTAATCAAGTAGAACAGACAGAAAAAAACTATAACATAAGAGCTATAAACCGCTACAATTTATTGCAGATAACAAAAGAAATGAAAAGCTGCGATTTGTTTATAAGTGGTGGAGGAACGTTGCTACAAGATGGAACAAGCAATAGATCACTATACTATTATTTGATGCTCTTGCACTTAGCCAAAAAACATTGTAAAAGAGTGATGGTATTTGCAAATGGGATGGGACCTATAAAGAGTGGATTTAATAGAAGAAGGACTCTTGAAATGCTTAAAAAAGTTGATGTGATAACCCTTAGAGATCAAGATTCATATGATTTTTTGATGGAATTGGGTTTGAAACATCCAAAGATAAGTGTTACATTTGATCCCGTGTTTATGATGAAATCAATAGAGCAAAATAGAATAAATCGAATATTTGAAGAGGAAA
This sequence comes from Tissierellales bacterium, assembly GCA_025210965.1. NCBI lineage: Bacteria > Bacillati > Bacillota > Tissierellia > Tissierellales > Tissierellales bacterium. The sequence goes on along the minus strand of JAOAQY010000086.1, from coordinate 5,516 downwards.
ATTTAGATTTCGACAAAAAATATATAGGAATATCAGTAAGGCCGTGGAAAGAGGGACAATATATCGAGAGCGGAGTCAAAGCGCTTGTCAAATCAATTTGTGACAAGGGGTATGAAGTAGTTTTCATACCCATGCAACATCCTCATGATGACAAAATAAGTCAGAGCATAATAGACCAATTAGACGATAATTCTAGAGTACATTGTTTAAAAGGATGCTATGAAGCTGACGAGATGATAGGCATAATGAGCAAAATGGATTACATAGTTGCGATGAGATATCATGCATTGATATACGCAATATTATCTCAAAGAGCGCTTACTGCGATTTCCTATGATCCGAAAGTTAGAGGCCTCATGGACATGCTAAAAGTAAATAGCGTGTGCTCTATGGCACAGCTCCGAGAAGGTGAATTAGATAATATAGTTGAAAAAGGTATTGTAGATAAATCAAAGACTATAGATTTACTAGAAATGAGTCATGATGAGAAACTTAAGAGTGCATATGAAAATATAGAGATAATAAAAGAATTGTTGGAGGGAATCGAATGAGATATAGGCTAGATGTCTTAGGTGTTCAAATAGACAATATGACATTTGAAGAAACTACGGCAAAAATTAAAGAACACCTTCGAGCAGGAAAAGGTATCCAAAAGATAGTAACTCCAAATCCAGAAATAGTTATGGCTGCTCAAAAAAACAAAAAATATAAAGATATACTCAACAGAGCTGATTACGTAACAGTTGATGGTATAGGTCTTGTCTATGCAGCTAAAATCAAAGGAAAGTCGTTTAAAGAAAGAGTTACAGGATATGATTTGTCTTTGTGGATGCTGGAAGAATTAGATAGAACCGGAGGCAGATTATTTATACTAGGTGGAGAACCTGGAATAGCTGAAAAAGCTTGTGATAACATCAAGGAAAAGTACAAAAATTTAATTGTTGCAGGTCACCACCACGGATACTTCAAAGGGACTCATATTGGGCACAGTGGTCATGATGAAGAACGTGAAGTAATAGATAAAATCAATAAATCTAATGCAGACATACTATTTGTATGCTTAGGTGCATACAAGCAGGAGCTTTGGATAGATGAGAATGCACCGCTAATAAATTGCAAGTTAGCTATTGGAAATGGTGGGGTTGCAGACGTAATTGCAGGTAAAGTAAAAGGAGCACCAGAAGCTTGGAGAAAGATAGGGCTTGAATGGCTATATAGACTAAAAGAAGATCCAAAGAGATTTAAAAGACAATTAGCGATACCAAAGTTTATATTAAAGATATTATTTACGCCTAAAGCTGTGACAGATGTCCAAAATTAAAAAATGATTTGACATTTTAATAAAAAGGACTTTTTTTGAGCCGTAAATGTGGTATACTATTGACTTGTATGAAGCACTACTAATAGTGATTTGTGCTGAAACAACATTCAGCAATATATAGAATTAGTAAATTTTAGGAGGTTTACACATGAACCAAGAGTTCCAGTCCATAGCGACTACGATCAGACAAGAAATTGTCAAAATGTTACACCTATCAAAATCTGGTCATCCAGGAGGATCATTATCAGCAGCAGATATAATGACTGTATTGTTCTTTGATGAAATGAATATTGATCCTAAAAATCCTAAGAAAGCAGACCGTGACAGATTTGTATTATCTAAAGGTCATGCTGCACCAGTTCTTTATGCAGCATTAGCAGAGAGAGGATTTTTTGACAAATCAGAATTGAGTACACTTAGAAAAATTAATTCAGAATTGCAAGGACACCCAAATATGAACGATACACCTGGCGTTGATATGTCAACAGGTTCACTAGGACAGGGTATTTCAGCAGCATCAGGAATGGCATTAGCAAACAAAATTGATGAAACATCTAATAGAGTATATGCACTATTAGGAGATGGGGAAGTTCAAGAAGGTTTGGTTTGGGAAGCAGCTATGTTTGCAGCACATTACAAATTAGATAACCTTACAGCGGTTTTAGACTTTAACGGTTTACAAATCGATGGTAAAAACAGCGAAGTTATGTCAATCGAGCCAATCGACAAGAAATGGGAAGCATTTGGATGGCACGTAGTAAAGATTGATGGACATAATTTTGAAGAAATTCAAGCAGCTTTTAAAGAAGCTCGTGAAACAAAAGGACAGCCAACTATAATTATTGCTAAAACTGTAAAAGGTAAAGGCGTTTCATTTATGGAAAATGAAGCAGGATGGCATGGTCAAGCACCAAACGATGAGCAAACAGCTCAAGCTTTAAAAGAATTAGGAGGTGCTCAATAATGGCAGAGATGATCGCAACTCGTGTTGCTTATGGAGAAGGGCTCAAGCTATTAGCAGAGCAAAATAAAAATGTAGTAGTATTAGATGCTGACTTGTCAAAATCGACAAAAACAGCAACATTTAAATCTGTTTGCCCAGAGAGATTTTTCAATGTAGGTATAGCAGAACAGGACTTGGTTGGAGTTGCAGCAGGACTTGCAGCTTGTGGCAAGATTCCATTTGCAAGTTCATTTGCTATGTTTGCAGCAGGTAGAGCTTATGAAATAATCAGAAACTCAGTAGCATATCCTAGATTAAACGTTAAAATAGCAGCAACACATGCTGGTTTAACAGTAGGTGAAGATGGTGCATCGCATCAAATGCTAGAAGATTTAAGTCTTATGAGAACTATCCCAGGAATGGTTGTTATAAATCCAGCTGACGCTACAGAAGCAAAAGCAGCTGTTGTGGCAGCTGCAGAATATGAAGGACCAGTCTACATGAGATTTGGTAGAATGAACGTTCCTGTATTATTTGACGAAGATTACAAATTTGAAATCGGAAAAGGCGTTGTGATTGAAGAAGGTACAGATGTAACATTTGTAGCAACTGGAATCATGGTAGCAATGGCCTTAGAAGCTAGAGAGACGCTTGCTAAAGAAGGAATCTCAGCTAGAGTAGTAAATATCCATACTATAAAGCCACTTGATAACGAGTTGATTTTAGAATCAGCAGAAAAAACAGGTGCTATAGTTACAGCTGAAGAGCACAGCATCTATGGTGGACTTGGTAGCGCGGTATCAGAAGTTGTTGTTTCTGGTAAAGTAGTGCCTATGGAAATCGTTGGTGTTAAAGATACATTTGGTGAGTCAGGTACACCAGCTGACCTATTAGAAAAATATGGTCTTACAGCAGCCAACTTAGTTGAATCAGCTAAAAAAGCTATTTCAAGAAAATAAATAAAGATTAAATAATGGGTTGAAGATTTAGAAGTTTATTCTAAATCTTCAACCCATTTTTATTTAGGAGTCATTAATATAAAATGCTATGTTTATTTGTTATTATTGTAATTATTAGGTATAATAATAGTGGGTGATTTTATGAAAGAAGAAAATAAATTTGAATTAATCAAAAAATTTTTTTCGGAAGAAATTGATATAGAAGAGCAGGAAATACATGTTTGTATGGAGAATAGATTAACAGATAGAGAAAAAGTACTTTTAGATATCATAGAAGAACTCCAACAAAATAGAACAAAATCTGAGAATCAAAGGAAAAACTTGAGTTATTTTTTGAGTGAAGATAGAAGCGATGAAGAAATAACAGATTATTTCGAAAAAAAGAACATTTTAAGATTATCCCATGGGCAGATAATGTCGATAATACTTAAAAGTGATGATGAAATGAAGAGAATAGTAGAGTATTTAAAGGCAATAAATATTCGAGAACTTGATTTTACTAGTTTAAATAAGAACGAGCTAAGTATTTACTATAGATTTTCAGATGATATAGACGAAAAATTTCCTAGGGAATTATCGGGACTTATATTGTCAGATTTGGCTATAGAAATACAAATTGGACTGAGCACAATTATAGAACCGCGTCATGTTTATCGTGGACAATGCGAAGCAAGGCAAGCTATAGGACTAGCAAAACGATATGGAATCAGTGAAAGTGTTGTAAAATATGATCAATTGATGATAAATCAAATCATAGCTAATTTAGGCGAAAGTGAACTTAAAACACTGGAAAAGAAAATAGAATTAGCTAAATTTTCGATGCTAGATACAGACGATATAAAGACAGCAAATATATTTTTAGAAAGCAATCTAAATATCAGTGAAGCTGCTAGAAAGCTTTTTATTCACAGAAATACCTTGATATATAGATTAGAAAAGATACACAAAACTACGGGATATGATTTGAAGGTATTTAAAGATGCAATGAACTTTAGAATACTTATACTAGCATATATTTACTATAACCGTGTAATTTTTGTATAAAATGCTTTAAAACCTTAGATTTTGACTTTTTTAAAAGTATAATGATACAGAGAGGTTGTTTAATGACAGGAGTGAGTTAAGTGATAGATTTTATCAACGTATCAATGAATTATGGCTCAGAAAAAAAAGTATTGGATAGAGTCAATCTACACATTGAAAAAGGAGAATTTGTATTTTTAGTGGGTAGTAGTGGTGCTGGGAAATCGACAATTATAAAATTATTGATGAAAGAAATAGAGCCGACAGGCGGCAGAATTATTTTAAACAATAAAGATATTACGAGTGTAAGTAATAGAAAAATACCATATATCAGAAGAGAACTAGGGGTAGTATTTCAAGATTTTAGATTGTTGCCTCAAAAAACTGTTTTTGAAAACATAGCATTTGCTATGGAGATAGTTGGAGCTTCATCGCGCAGTATAAAAAGGCAAGTGCCAATAGTTTTAAATATGGTAGGACTTCAAGATAAGGGCAATTACTACCCAGCTGAGTTATCAGGTGGAGAGAGACAGAAGGTTTCAATAGCTAGGGCGATTATAAACAATCCATCAGTATTGGTTGCCGATGAGCCTACAGGAAATCTAGACCCAAACAATGCATGGGAGATTATGAAACTTATAAAGTATATCAATAAGAGAGGGACGACAGTAATTATGGCTACACATGCAAATCAAATTGTTGATATGATGAAACGACGAGTGATTCAAATTCACGACGGTAAAATCATCAGAGACACGCAAAGGGGTGTTTACGATGAAGCTTAGATCTGTAGGAGTAAATATAAGGCAAGGATTAGTAGGGCTTTGGAGAAACAGGACGATGAGTTTAGCATCGATAACTTCATTATCAGCTACACTTATAATACTAGGAATAGTACTACTGCTTATAATAAATACGAATTATATAGCAAGTCACATACAGGATGAATTTGATGATGTGAAGATATTTCTAAAAGATGGTCTCAGCATTGTTCAAGTTGAGGCGATTGGGGAAGAAATACTAGGATATGATGAAGTTGTAGATTTGACGTATATATCGAAAACACAGGCATTAGAGAATTTTAAAGAAGATTGGGGAGACGAAGCATCGTTACTAGAGGGGTTAGAGAGCGATAATCCACTCCCAGACTCATTTATACTGCATTTGAAGACACTTAGAAATGTAGAACCGACAGTGGCGAAGATAGAGCAGATAGATGGAATAGAAGAAGTAAACTTTTTTAGTGATGTTATAGAAAAGGTATTAAATG